>JAVHLY010000001.1:69038-145881 GCA_031081585.1 Armatimonadota bacterium | reverse complement strand
CCCTCCTCGTCCTGCCCTCGCGCGAGGCGGCGGAACGCCTGGCCGAGGACCTGGCCCTCTTTGCGCCGGCGGCGGCGGAGCGGGTGGTGCTCTACCCGGTGTGGGAGACGCTGCCGGCCGACGGCGACCGCCCCACGCTCGTCGCCGCGGCGGAGCGCCGCGCTCTCCTCCACCGCCTCGAGGCCGGAGAGCCGGTGCTGGCGCTGCTCCCCGCCTCCGCCCTGGCGCGCAAGCACCAGCCCCCCGAGGTGGTGCACGCGCGCCGCACCGTCCTCCGCCGCGGGGCGCGGGTGGACCGCGACGGGCTGGTGGCCACGCTGGCGGCCTACGGCTACGAGCGCCTGCCGCTCGTGGACGCGCGCGGGCAGATGGCGGTGCGCGGGGGGATCGTCGACGTCTTCCCGCCCCAGGGCGGGCCGTACCGGGTGGAGCTGAGCGGCGACGAGGTGGAGTCGCTGCGCGAGTTCGACCCGGCCACCCAGCGCAGCACGCGGACGGTGGAGGAGGTTGTCCTCCTCCCCCTGCACGACCCCGAGCCGCCCGAGGCGCTCGCCGCCACCGTCCTCGACTACCTGCCGTCGGCCGTCCCCATCGTCCTGGACGAGGAGCCGGAGCTGCGCGGCCAGATCCGGGCGCTCGCGGCGGGCGAGCCGCGCCCCGACGCGGAGGCCCCGGCGCCACCGCCGTACGTCCCGTGGGAGGCGCTGCAGCGGGCGCTCCGGGGACGCCCGGTGGTGGCGCTCTCCACGCTGCGCCACGCCGAACCGGGCTACGAGGAGGTGGTCCTGCGCTTCGGCGGCATGGAGGCCTTCGGCGGGCAGACGAACCTCTTCGCCCGGGCCCTGGGGGAGTGGACCGCCGCCGGCCGCCGCGTCGTCGTGGCCAGCGCCCACCCGGAGCGGGTGGCGGAGATCCTGCGGGACCACGGCCTCACCGTACCGGTCCTGCCGGCGCTGGAGGCCCCGCCCGCCCCGGGCACGGTCACCGCGCTGCGGGCGCCGCTGTCGCGCGGGTTCACCTTCGACCCGGCCCAGACGGAGGGCGGCGAGGCGCCGGGCGCCCTGGCCCTGGTCACCGACGCCGAGATCCTGGGGTGGCGGCGGCGCCGCCCCCGGCTGCGCTTCCTGCGCGAGGGGACGCGCATCAGCTCCTGGACCGACCTGATCCCCGGCGACTACATCGTCCACCTCCACCACGGCATCGGCATCTACCGCGGGCTGGTCCACCTGGAGCTCAACGGCCACCGCCGGGACTACCTGCTGCTGGAGTACGCCCAGGGGGACCGGCTCTACGTCCCCACCGACCAGCTCGGCCTGATCCAGCGCTACATCGGCGTGGAGGGCCAGGCGCCGCGCATCCACAGCCTGGGCGGCGCGGACTGGGAGCGGGAGAAGCAGCGCGTGCGCCAGGCCACCCGGGAGATGGCCGAGGAGCTGCTCAGGCTCTACGCCGCCCGCCAGGCGACGCCGGGGCACGCCTTCGGCCCCGACACGCCCTGGCAGTACGAGCTGGAGGCCTCCTTCCCCTACGAGGAGACCCCGGACCAGTGGCAGGCCATCCAGGACGTGAAGCGCGACATGGAGTCGCAGCGCCCCATGGACCGGCTCATCGCCGGGGACGTGGGCTACGGGAAGACCGAGGTGGCGGTGCGCGCAGCCTTCAAGGCGGTGATGGACGGCAAGCAGGTGGCCGTGCTGGTGCCCACGACCATCCTGGCCCAGCAGCACTACAACGTCTTCCTGCAGCGCTTCGCCCCCTACCCGGTGCGGGTGGAGGTGCTGAGCCGCTTCCGCACGCCGCGGCAGCAGCGGCGGATCCTGGCCGACCTGGCGGCGGGCCGGGTGGACGTGGTCATCGGCACCCACCGGCTCCTCTCGTCGGACGTGGTCTTCCACGACCTGGGCCTGGTCATCATCGACGAGGAGCAGCGCTTCGGGGTGGAGCACAAGGAGCGCCTGAAGCAGCTGCGCACCCAGGTGGACGTCCTCACCCTCACCGCCACCCCCATCCCGCGCACGCTGCACATGTCGCTGGTGGGCCTGCGCGACATGTCCATCATGGAGACGCCGCCGGAGGCGCGCCTGCCCATCCACACGGTCATCCGGGAGGCGGACGACGCCGTGGTGCGCGAGGCCATCCTGCGCGAGCTGGCCCGGGGCGGGCAGGTCTACGTCGTCCACAACCGGGTGCAGACCATCGACCGGGCGGCCCGGCGCCTGGCCCGGCTCGTCCCCGAGGCGCGGGTGGTGGTAGCGCACGGGCAGATGCCCGAGGAGAAGCTCGAGCGCGTGATGATGGACTTCCTAGGCGGGCGCTACGACGTGCTGGTCTGCACGACCATCGTGGAGATCGGCCTGGACATCCCCCAGGTGAACACCATCATCATCGAGGACGCCCACCTGATGGGGCTGGCGCAGCTCTACCAGCTGCGCGGCCGCGTGGGGCGGGCCGACCACCAGGCCCACTGCTACCTCCTCTACCCGCGCGGGGCCACGCTCACGCCGGAGGCGGAGGCGCGGCTGCGGGCGATGCAGGAGTTCGTCGAGCTGGGCTCCGGATTCAAGCTGGCCATGCGCGACCTGGAGATCCGCGGCGCCGGCAACCTGCTGGGCCCGGAGCAGCACGGGCACGTGGCCGCGGTAGGCTTCGAGCTGTACACGCGCCTGCTCGACCAGGCCATCCGCGAGCTGCGGGGCGAGCTGGTGGACGACGCGCCCGACCCCACCGTGGACGTGCACGTCGACGCCTACCTGCCGCCCGACTACGTGGCCGACGAGGCGCAGCGCATGATCCTCTACCGTCGCCTGGCCACCCTGGGCTCGCTCACCGAGGTGGGACGTCTGGAGGAGGAGCTGGCCGACCGTTTCGGCCCGCTCCCCGTCCCGGTCCGTCACCTGCTGGAGGCGGTGCGCCTGCGCGTGCTGGCCAGGCGGGTGGGGGCGGTGTCGGTGGTGCGGGAGGGGCACCGCTTCACCGTGCGCCTGCGCTCGGGGGCCTTCCTGCCCGAACCGGTGCAGCGGCGGCTGCGCGTGGCCTACGGGCGGCGGGTGCAGGTCACCCCGGCGGTGGTCACCGTGCACACCACCGCCGAGGCCTTCCCGCAGCAGGTGGACGAGGTCCGCGAGGTCCTGGAGATGGTGGCCCGCCTGGTGCGGCAGCAGGAAGGCGCCGCGCTGGCCCGGGCCTGAGGGCGCGCCCGCGCCGCGGACGACCGCCGCGCCGCCCGCCCACGACGAGAGGGGGGTGACCGTGACAGCGCAGCGCCGCACGACGACCGTCCTGCTGCTCGGCGCGGCCTTGCTCGCCGCCACCGCGCTGGCCTACGCCCTGACCTTCGGTGCCGACCTGACCGCCACGCTGCCGCGCGTCACCATCGCGGGGCGCACGGTGGGGGGCGAGGTGGGATGGCGCCTCCCCGGCCTGCGCGGAGGGGTGGCCGTGGCCGCGCTGGTGAACGGCCGGCCCATCTACTGGTCCCAGGTGGACGCCCAGGTGGCGCAGGCGGCCGCGCAGTTCGGCCTGGACCTCTCCGGCGAGCGCGGCCGGGCGCAGCGCCGCCAGATCGAGCGGGTGGTGCTCGACCAGCTGGTGAACCAGGAGCTGATCCTGCAGGCGGCGCGCCGCCGGGGGCTCGTGGCCACGGACGCGGAGGTGGCCGAGGAGGTCCGGCAGGTGACCGAGCGCCTCGGCGGCGAGGAGGGCTTCCGGGCGGCCCTGGCCCAGCGCGGCCTGACCATGCCGGAGGTGCGCCGCATCCTGCGGTTGAACCTCACCGTGCGCAAGCTGCGGCCGGCCGTGACCAGCGTGCAGGTCACCGAGGCGGAGGTGCGGCAGGCCTTTGAGCGGCGGCGCGCCGAGTACGACCGGCCGGAGCAGGTGCGGGTCAGCCACATCCTGGCCCGCGCCGAGTCCCCGCAGCAGGAGCGCGCGGCGCTGGCGAAGATCCGGCTGGTCCAGGCCCGGCTCCAGCGCGGGGAGGCCTTCGCCGATCTGGCCCGGCGCTTCTCCGACGACCCGGGCTCCCGGGAGGCCGGCGGCCACCTGGGACTCGTCAGCCGCGGCACGCTGGTCCCGGAGTTCGAGCGCGCCGCCTTCGCCCTGCCCCCGGGACAGGTGAGCCAGCCGGTGCGCACCCCCTTCGGCTACCACCTGATCCTGGTCCACGAGAAGCAGCCCGCCCGGCGGGCCACCTACGCGGAGGCGCGGGTGCAGGTGCGGGCGCGCCTGGTTGAGGAGCGGCAGGAGGCGGCGTTCCGCCGCTGGCTGGAGGCGGAGCGCCGCCAGGCGGCCATCCGCCGCTTCGACCGGCCCACCTCCTGAGGACGCGACGATGCCCGCACAGCCGGACCACAGGCCCAAGGGCGAGCCCGCCCGCTACACCTTCGACGACCTCCTGCGGGTGATGGCCGAGCTGCGCGGCCCGCAGGGCTGCCCCTGGGACCGCGCCCAGACCCCCCAGAGCCTGCGCTCCTTCCTGCTCGAGGAGACCTACGAGCTGCTCGACGCCCTCGACCGCGACGACGCGGCCGCCATCCGCGAGGAGCTGGGGGACCTCCTGCTCCAGGTGGTCTTCCAGAGCCAGATGGCGGCCGAGGCGGGGCGGTTCGACGCGCGCGACGTGGTGGACGCGCTCGTGCGCAAGCTCATCGCCCGCCACCCGCACGTCTTCGGCGGCGAGCGCCTCGACACGCCCGACGAGGTCCTGGCCCACTGGTACGCGGCCAAGCGCAGCGCGCGCCGGGAGCCCTTCGACGGGATCCCGCGGGCGCTGCCGGCGCTGGCCGCCGCCCAGAAGGTCCTCGAGCGCGCAGGGGAGCTGGGCTTCCGCTGGCCGGACGCGCGGGCGGCCGCGGAGCAGGTGCGCGCGGAGGTCGCCGAGGTGGAGGAGGCGGCCGGACCGGCGCGCGCGGCCGAGGAGGTGGGCGACCTCCTCCTGGCCGCCGTCGCGCTGGCCGTCCCCCTGCGGGTGGACGCCGAGCAGGCCCTGCGGGACGCCACGCGCCGGTTCGTCGAGCGCTTCGCTCGCGCGCAGGCGCTGGCCGCGGCCGAGGGGGCGCCCCTGGAATCCCGCACGCCCGCGGAGATGCTGGCCTACTGGGAGCGGGCGAAGCGGTGAGGGGCGGTGGGCGCGCGAACGCGCGGGAAGCCGGCGTGGCGGAGATGCGGGTGGACAAGTTCCTGCAGGTGAGCCGCCTCGTCCGGCGGCGGGTGCTGGCCCAGCGCCTGTGCGATGCCGGCCACGTCCGGGTGAACGACCGGCGCGCCCGGGCCGGGACCGCCGTGGGCCCGGGAGATGTCCTCGACCTCGCGCTGGGCCCGCGGCGCCTGGTGGTGCGCGTGCGCCGCCTGCCCGCCACGCCGCGCGAGGCGGACGGCGCCTACGAGGTGGTGCGGGAGGTCACCGACGAGGGGTGGTGGGGGTGACGGTGCGCATCGCCGCGGTGCGGGCCCGGGAGATCCTCGACTCGCGCGGCAACCCCACGGTGGAGGCCGACGTCCTCCTCGACGACGGCAGCCTCGGACGCGCCGCCGCTCCCTCCGGCGCCTCCACCGGCGAGGGGGAGGCCCTGGAGCTGCGGGACGGCGGGGCGCGCTACCTGGGGCGCGGCGTGCGGCGGGCGGTGCGCCACGTGGAGGAGGTCATCGCGCCTGCGCTGCGCGGCCGGCCCGCCGACCAGGAGGAGGTCGACCGCCGCCTCATCGCCCTGGACGGCACCCCCGACAAGTCCCGCCTGGGCGCCAACGCCCTGCTCCCGGTCTCCCTGGCGCTGGCGCGCGCGGTGGCGGCGTCCCGCCGCCTCCCGCTCTACCGCCACCTGGGGGGCGAGGCCGCGGTGGTGCTGCCGGTGCCGCTGATGAACGTCCTCAACGGCGGAGCGCACGCCGACAACACACTGGACTTCCAGGAGTTCATGATCGCCCCGGTGGGGGCCGCCACCTTTCGGGAGGCGCTGCGCATGGGCGTGGAGGTGTACCACCACCTCCGGGCCCTGCTGCGCCAGCGCGGCCTCACCACGGCGGTGGGGGACGAGGGCGGCTTCGCCCCCGCCGTAGGCGGGACGGCCGAGGCCCTGGGGCTCCTGGTGGAGGCCACCGCGCGGGCCGGCTACCGTCCCGGCGAGGAGGTCTGGCTGGCCCTCGACGCCGCCGCCAGCGCGCTGGCCCACGACGGGGTCTACGACTTCCGCCGCGAGGGCGTGGTGCGCACCGCGGACGAGCTCATCGCCCTCTACCGGGCGCTGGCGGAGCAGTACCCGCTGCGCTCGGTCGAGGACGGGCTGGGGGAGCACGACTGGGCGGCCTGGCAGACCCTGACCGTGCAGCTGGGGGCACGGCTGCAGCTCGTCGGCGACGACCTCTTCGTCACGAACCCCGGGCGGCTGCGCCGCGGCATCGCCAGCGGCGTGGCCAACGCCATCCTGGTGAAGCCCAACCAGATCGGCACCCTCACCGAGACGCTGGAGACGGTGACCCTGGCCCGGCGTGCCGGGTACGCCGTCATCCTCTCCCACCGCTCCGGGGAGACGGAGGACGCCACCCTGGCCGACCTGGCCGTGGCCATGGGGGCCGGGCAGATCAAGACCGGAGCGCCGGCCCGGGGGGAGCGGGTGGCCAAGTACAACCAGCTGCTGCGCATCGAGGAGGAACTGGGCGAGGCGGCGGTGTATGCGGGAGTGAGAGCGTTCCGCGTCCCCGCCTAGCCGGAGGCGGGCCGAGCCGAAACGGTCGTCCCTTCGTCCATGTTCACGCCGCGCGCCGCCCGGTCCCCCGGCTCCCGTCCACGGTCTCGCTCCGGATTTCCCGGAGGCCTCACCCACCCGCTGGCCGGCGCCTGCCTGCTGGCCGGGACGGTGGCCCTCGCGGCGGCGGCGGCCCTGGCCCACCTGACGTGGCGGCTCCTCCCGCAGGCCCTGGCCCACCTGGAGCGGGCCAACGACGAGCCGCGGATGGTGCGGGACCTCCCCTATGCCGACCGGATCAACGCCGCGGGGACGCGCCGCGGGGTGAACCCGGCCCTGCTGGCTGCGCTGGTGGCGGTGGAGAGCGGTTTCGACCCCGCCGCCCGCTCGCCGCGCGGGGCCCTCGGCCTCACCCAGGTGTTGCCGGAAACCTGGTCGGAGCTGCGCGGCCGCTTGGCCTGTCCCCGGCCGGTCGACCGGTGCCTCCTCGACGCGGCCACGAACCTGGAGGCGGGCGCCCTCTACCTGCGGGACCTGCTCGACCGCTACGGCGGCAACGCACGCCTGGCGCTGGCGGCCTACAACGCCGGAGCGGGGCGCGTCCGGACCTACGCGGGGCCGCCGCCCTTCCCGGAGACGGCGCGCTACCTGGCGCGGATGGCGGTCACCTGGCGGGTCCTCCAGGCCGAGGGGACCCTGCCGCAGCGCTGGCCGTTGCAGCTCGCCCTGCTCGACCACATCGGGTCGCTGCGGAACGCGCTGGCTGCCGCGGGTGCTGCCCTCGGGCTCGTCGCGCTGATCCTGGGGTGGCCGCGGCTCGCCCCGGGGTGGAAGGGGGTCCCGGCGCTGGGGCGGGAGGTCGAGCGTGCCTGAGGCCCCGGCTCCTCACGCCGCCGCGGCGCCGGCCGCTGGCCGGCAGCGGCTCACACGCGCCGGCGGCGTGGTCGTGGCCCTGCTGCTCGCGGTCGTCACGGCCCACGCCTTCGGGGAGAGCCTGCTCGCCACCTACCGGCTGAAGCGGCAGGCCCGTGCCCTGGAGCGGCAGGTGGCGGCGCTGCGGCGGGCCAACGCCGACCTGCGGGAGGAGATCCGCCGCCTCCACTCCCCCGCGTACATCGAGCGGCTGGCCCGGGAGCAGCTGGGCCTCGTCCGCCCCGGCGAGATCACCGTCATCCTCGTCCGCCCCACCCCGACCCCGCCGGCTGTGCCGTGAACGGGCGGGCCACCCCGACCGCAGGCGCCGCGCTGCCGTCGTCGGTAGGCGCGCCACCCCGACCGCAGGCGCCGCGCTGCCGCCGCCGGCCGGCGACGGCACGTACACCTTTGGCTTGACACCCCGGAGGCGCCCAGCCCATAATGCGCTTGCCCTGGAGGTCAAATCGGTCGAGGGGAGGCCATCATCGCGGATCATGAGCATTGAGGTCGGCAGCATCGTCGAAGGGACCGTCGTGAAGATCACCCACTACGGCGCCTTCGTCGAGCTGCCGGACGGCAAGAGCGGCCTCGTCCACATCTCCGAGATCGCCGACACCTACGTCAAGGACGTCAAGGACTACCTGCGCGAGCGGGACACCATCCGGGTGAAGGTCCTGGGGGTGAACGAGAAGGGCAAGCTCGACCTCTCGGTCAAGCAGGCCCTCTCCCCCGAGGAACGGGCCGCCCGCGCCCGGGCCCGCACCTCCTTCGAGGAGAAGCTCAAGGCCTTCATGAAGGAGAGCGAGGAGCGCCTCCTCGACCTCAAGCGCAACACCGAGGCCAAGCGCGGCGGCCGCCGTCGCAAGTAATGCCCGCGAAGCCGAGCAAGGTCGACCTGATCCTGGCCGTCCCCCTCTTCCGCGGCCTCTCCCGCGCCCAGGCGCACCAGGTGGCCCGGCTGGCCGACGAGGTGGAGGTGCGGGCCGGGAAGCGCCTGGCCACCCTGGGGGAGACCGGCCGGGAGCTCTTCATCGTCGTGGAGGGGACGGCGGCGGTCCGGACCCCGCGCGGGCGCACCATCCGGCTGGGCCCCGGCGAGTTCGTCGGGGAGATGAGCCTGCTGGACGGCGGCCCGCGGTCGGCGGACGTGGAGGCCCTCACCGACATGCGCCTGCTGGTCATCGGCCAGCGGGACTTCGGGAGCCTGCTGGAGGCTGCGCCGCAGATCGCCCGTCAGATCATGCGCACGCTCTCGGCGCGCCTGCGCGAGGCAGAGCGGCAGGTCACCGCCTGACCGGCGCTCCCCGCTCCCGGAGCGCGGCGAGCAGCCGCGCCGGGGTGACGGGCAGGTCGCGCACCCACACCCCGGTGGCGTCGGCGATGGCGCTGGCGATGGCGGCCGCTCCGGCCACCACCGGCGGCTCCCCCACGCCTTTGGCGCCGAACGGTCCCTCCTCGGACGCCTCCTCGACCAGCACCGCCTCGAGCGGGGCCAGGCGGTGCGCCCGGGGCAGGGCGTAGTCGGCGAAGGTGGCGGCGAGGAGCTGGCCCGTCTCGTCGTAGGCCAGGCGCTCGAAGAGCCCCCACCCCACCGCCTGCGCCGCTCCTCCGAAGACCTGCCCCTCCACCGCGGCAGGGTTCACGGCGAAGCCCACGTCCTGGACGACCACGTGGCGGCGCATCTGCACCTCCCCGGTCTCGCGGTCGACCTCCACCTGCACCAGGTGCCCAGCGAACCCCGGCGACTGACGGGGCGAGGCGCAGGCGCCGCGCCCGAAGATGGGCGGGTACTTGGCCCCGAAGCGCATCGAGCGCTGCGCCACCTCCGCCAGCGCGATCCCGCGCGCCGGGGCCCCGCGCACCTGCACCTGGCCGTCGGCGATCTCCAGGTCGTCCACCCGGGCCTCCAGCTCCTTCGCGGCGATGGCCAGGATCTGCGTGCGGGCGTCCTCCGCCGCCAGCCGCACCGCCTGCCCCACCGTGTAGAGGGTCTTGCTGCCGGCGGACATGCCCGCATAGGGCGCCTGGTCGGTGTCCCCACCCACCACGCGCACCGCCTCCACCGGCACGTTGAGGATGGTGGCGGCGATCTGCGCCAGCCCGGTGAAGGTCCCGGTCAGGTCGACCGCGCCCACGATGACGTCGAAGGTGCCGTCGGGGTTGGCCTTCACGTTGGCCGCCGCCGACTCCACGCCGCCGGTCCACCCGCCCACGGCCGCCCCGATCCCCTGCCCGGGCCGCCGCGCCCGCCACAGCGGGTGCTCGGCCAGGCGCTGCAGCACCGCCCGCAGCCCCATGGGGCGCCACGGCCGGCCACTCGGCATCGGGTCGCCGCCCGCGGCGGCGTTCTGCAGCCGCAGCTCCAGCGGGTCGCGGCCCAGGGCTGCGGCCAGGCGGTCCATCAGCCCCTCGATGGCGAAGGTGGCCTGCGGCGCCCCCGGCGCGCGGTAGGCGCCCGTGGGGGCGCGGTGCGTCAGGACGTCGTAACCCTCCAGGCGCAGGTGCGGTACGCGGTAGTAGCCGCCGAAGAGTGTGGCGGCGATCCCCGCCGTGCTGCCGGGGGCGGCCCCGCACTCGAAGAGCAGCCGCGCCTCCAGCGCCACGAGCGTGCCGTCCCGCCGGGCGCCCAGCCGGGCCGTGATGCAGGAGGCCGGCGCCACGCAGGCGACCAGGAAGTCCTCGCGGCGGGTGAGCACCAGCCGCACCGGCCGGCGCACCGCCAGGGCGAGCTGTGCGGCCAGCCCCTGGATCAGCAGGATCTTCCCGCCGAACCCGCCGCCGACGGGCATGGGGACGACGCGTACGCGCTGCGCCGGCAGGCCCAGCAGGTCGGCCACGCGCTCGCGCACGTTGAAGATCCCCTGGGTGGCGGTGTAGAGGGTGACCCCCCCGTGGAGGAAGTCGGGAACGGCCACGACCGCCTGGGGCTCCAGGTAGGCCTGGTAGACCCGCGACGTCGTGAAGGTCTCCTCGACGACCACCTCGGCCTCGCGGAACCCGGCCTCCACGTCGCCGCGGGTGAAGCGCACCACATTGGCCGCGTTGGGCGGCCGTGCCTCCACCACCTGGCGCGTCTCCACCGCGGCGTGCGCCCCGGCCTCGGCGTCCTCGCCCACCCCTTCCGGGCGCACCACCGGCGCGTCCGGCCGCAGCGCCGCCTCGGGGTCGAGCACGGCCGGCAGCGGCTCGTAGGTCACCGCCTGGGCCAGCGCCTCCACGCCGTCGGCGGCCGCGGCCTCGCTCTCCGCCAGCACCGCCGCCACCGGGTGGCCGACGAAGCGCACCTCGCCGTCGGCCAGCAGGATGTGCTCCTCCGTGTCGGCGTCGGGGGCCTGCGGGACGTCGCGGGCGGTGAGGACCGCCACGACCCCGGGGACACGCCGCGCCGCCCCCACATCCAGGCGCACGATGCGGGCGTGGGCGTGCGGCGAGAGGAGCAGCCGGGCGTGCAGGAGGCCGGGGAGCCGCAGGTCCTCCGTGTACTGCACCGCCCCGGTGACCTTCTCCCGCCCGTCCACCCGGGGGAGCCGCTGTCCGACGCTCCGCATCGCCTCGCCTCCTCCTGTTGGGGCCTCTGCCCGTGTCGGCGTCCGCTCGTGCCGGGGCGCCCGCCCATGCCGGGGCGCCCGCCGGCGCCGGCCGCGGCCGGGAGATCAGGCTAGGCCTCCACCCCCAGCAATGCGGCCACGTCCTCGAACGCCCGCCAGGTGATCTCGTCGCGCTGCAGCCGGCGCGAGGTCTCGGCGATCCCCGTCTGCCCCTCCAGCTCCGCCAGCTGCTCCTCCATCCGGGCCAGGCGCTGGCGCACCGCCAGCGCGGCCGCCTCCTCGGGCATCCGGGCCAGCGCCTCGCGCAGCCGGTCGAGGGCCCGCCGCTCGTACTCGCGGGCCAGCCGGTCCATCTCCTGGGCCTCGATCTTCGAGAAGGCCACGAGGCCCCGCCGCTCGTCCAGCGCCTCCAGGACGATGGCCTGCAGCGCCCGCAGCCCCTCCACCGGCCGCGCGCTCATCCCGCGCCCGTGCCCGTCTCGCCCCGCCGCCCCGCCCCGACCGCGGCGAACTGCAGCTCGTACAGCTTGCTGTAGACGCCGCCGCGGGCCAGCAGCTCCCGGTGCGTCCCCGTCTCCACCAGGCGCCCCTTGTGCAAGACCAGGATCCGGTCGACGTGCTGGATCGTCGAGAGGCGGTGGGCGATGATGATGGAGGTGCGCCCGTGCATCACCCGGCGCAGCGCCTCCTGGATCAGCTCTTCCGTCTCGGTGTCCACGCTGCTGGTGGCCTCGTCCAGCACCAGTAGGATCTCCGGGTTGTGCGCGATGGCCCGGGCGAAGGCGATGAGCTGCTTCTGGCCCACGGAGAGGATGGCGCCCCGCTCCTTCACTTCCGTCTGGTAGCCGCGGGGCAGCCGCTCGATGAACCGGTGGGCGTTCACGAACTCCGCCGCCCGGCGCACCGCCGCGTCGTCGATCTCCCGGTTGCCCAGCCGGATGTTGTCCGCCACCGTGCCGGAGAAGAGGAAGACGTCCTGCAGGACCAGCCCGATGTGCCGGCGCAGGTCGCGCTGCGCGTAGCGGCGCACGTCCACCCCGTCCACCACCACGGTCCCGCGCTGCGGGTCGTAGAAGCGCATCAGCAGGTTGATGATGGAGGACTTGCCGGCGCCGGTGTGGCCCACCAGGGCCACGCTCTCCCCCGGGCGGATGTGGAAGGAGAGGTCGCGCAGCACCCACTCCGCGGCGCCGTCCGGGGCGCCCTCCTGCGGCGGGTAGGCGAACCAGACCCCGCGGAACTCCACCTCGCCGCGCAGCCGCTCGAGTGGCACCGGGTCGGGCGGGTCGGCCACCTCCACCGGCTCGTCGAGGAGGCGGAAGATGCGCTCCGAGGAGGCCATGGCGGCCTGCAAGATGTTGTACTGCTCGGCCAGGTGCTCGATCGGCTCGAAGAAGCGCTCGGCGTACTGGATGAAGGCGACGAGCAGCCCGATGGTCACCGTCGTCCCCAGCGCCGCCCCGCCCACCCAGAGGACCAGGGCCACCGCCAGCGCCCGGATGACGCCCACGGCGGGCTGGAAGAGAGCGACGTAGCGCAGGCCCTGGAGGTGCGCGGCCAGCAGGTCCCGGTTGAGACCCTGGAAGCGGGCGAAGGCGCGCGCCTCCCGGTTGAAGAGCTGGACGATGGCCATCCCCATGAGGTTCTCGTTCAGGTAGGCGTTGAGGCGGGCCAGGCGGGTGCGCACGGCCCGGTAGGTGTCACGGGCGCGGGCCCGGAAGACGGCGGTGACGTAGAGGATGAGGGGGAGCACGGTGAAGGTGACCAGCGCCAGGCGCCAGTCCATCACCAGCATGACCGCCACGATGCCCACTACCGTCACCAGGTCCCCGAAGACGGCCACCACACCCTGGGTGATCAGCTCGTTGAGCGCGTCCACGTCGTTGGTGATGCGGGTGAGCAGGCGCCCCACCGGGGTGCGCACATAGAAGCCCACGGCCAGGCGCTGCAGGTGGGTGAAGATGGCCATGCGCAGGTCGTACATGGCCCGCTGGCCGACGAGCTGCATCAGGATGTTCTGCAGGTAGCGGACGGCGAAGGCCGCCCCGAGCGTCCCCAGGTAGGCCAGCACCACCCACTCCAGCCCCTCCGGGCGCCGGGGGGCGATGTGCCGGTCGATGGCCACGCGCAGCAGGGCGGGGCCCGCCAGCAGGGCCGCGGAGTGGAGCAGGAGGAGGACCACCGAGAGCGCCACCAGCCCGCGGTAGGGGCGCAGGTAGGCCAGCAGCCGCCGCATGAGCCGGCTGTCGTAGGCGCGGCCGAGGAGCTCGTCCTCGTGGAAGGCGGTGCTCACCTCACCCCTCCGCCTCCAGCGCCTCGCTGAGGAGCTGCCGCCGGTAGAGGTCGGCGTAGACGCCGCCCCGCGCCAGCAGGGCCTCGTGCGTGCCGCGCTCGACGATGCGCCCCTCGTCCAGCACGACGATCTCGTCGGCGTGCCGCACCGTGGAGACCCGGTGGGAGATGATCAGGCAGGTGCGGCTGGCCATCACCGCGCGCAGCTCCCGGAGGATCTCCTCCTCGGTCTGGGTGTCCACGCTGCTCAGCGCGTCGTCCAGGATCAGGATGGCCGGGTCGCGGGCGATCGCCCGGGCCAGCGTGGCCCGCTGCTTCTGCCCGCCGGAGAGGGTCACCCCGCGCTCGCCTACCAGGGTGGCGTACCCCTGCGGGAAGTCGCGTACGTCCTTGGCCAGCTGGGCCACCTCGGCGGCGCGCAGCACCCGCTGGCCGTTGGCCGGCTCGGCCGGCCGCGCCGGGGCGGCGGTCCAGGCCCCGTCGGTGGCGGCGCCGTCACCACCCTGGTCGGGCGCCGCGACGTCCAGCCCGAAAGCCAGGTTCTCCTCCAGGGTGTCGGAGAAGAGGAACGGCTCCTGCGGGACCATCCCGATGTGCCGGCGCAGGACGGCGAGCGGCAGCCGGCGCACGTCGATCCCGTCCACCCGCACCTCCCCCGCCGTGGGGTCGAAGAGGCGGGGGATGAGGTTGACCAGGGTGGACTTGCCGCTCCCGGTGGGGCCGACGATGGCCACCGTCCGACCGGCGGGGATGTGCAGCGTGATGTCGCGCAGCACCAGCCGCCCCGAACCCCCTCCCCCGGCGCCGTCCGTCCCGGCCTCGGGCGGGACCGGGTAGGCGAAGCTCACACCGCGGAACTCCACCTCCCCGCGCAGCGTGCGCACCGGGGCGGGGTCGGGCGGGTCGGCGATGGCCGGCCGGACGCTCAGCACCTCGTCCAGCCGCCCCATCGAGGCGCTCCCCTGCTGGACGATGTTGATCACCCAGCCGAGCGCGATCATCGGCCAGGAGAGCTGGCCCAGGTAGGCCAGGAACTGCACCAGCGTCCCCAGGGTGATCCGCCCGGCGATGACGGCCAGGCCGCCCTGCCACACCACCCCCACCGTGGCGATCCCCAGGATGAGCGTCATGGCCGGCCACAGCGCCCCGGAGACGCGGGCCAGCCGCACGTTCTGGTGGACGAAGGCGCGGTTCAGCTCGGCGAAGGCGGCGATCTCGAACGGCTCCTGGGCGAAGGCCCGCACCACCCGCACGCCGGAGAAGTTCTCCTGTGCCCGGGCGGAGATGGTGCCGAACTGCTGCTGCACCTGCTCGAACCGCTGGTGGATCTGCCGCCCCAGGGCGATGAAGGTCACGGTCACCAGCGGCAGGATGAGCCCCACCAGCAGCGCCAGGCGCCAGTCGAGCAGGACCATCATGGCGCCGGCCACGAGGAAGTGGGTGACGGTGTTGAAGCCGTGCATCACCCCGATCCCGGTCATGCGGTGGGCCGCGTTCAGGTCGTTCACCGCGCGCGCCATCAGGTCGCCGATGCGGGTGTGCTGGAAGTAGCCCAGGTGGAGCCGCTGCAGGTGGCGGAAGTAGTCGTTGCGCAGCTCGTACTCGATCCGGCGCGAGGCGCCGATGATACTGCTGCGCCAGCAGTAGGTGATGACCCCGCGGGCGGCCGCCACCAGCACGTAGAGGCCGGCCAGCGCCGCCAGCGGCCCCGCCCCGATCCCCTGGCGGATGCCGTCGACGGCGTAGCGCAGCACCCAGGGGTTGGCCGTGGCCAGGGCGATGCTGGCCACGCTCAGCGCGAAGCCGCGCAGGTAGGCGCGGCGGTGACGCAGGAGGTAGGCGCGGAGCCGTCGGTGCCGCATGCGGACGTCGGGAGCGAGACCGCTCCATTATACCGCCGCGGTGCGGACGGCGGACGGCGGCCCGCTCAGCGCGGGCCCGGCGGCTGCGGCCGCAGGCTGCGCAGGAAGGGGTTCTCCCGGCGCTCGCGGCCGACCGTCGTGGGCGGGCCGTGGCCGGGGTAGAGGACCGTGGCGTCGGGGAGCGGCAGGATGGTGCGGGCGAGGGTGTCGAGCAGGGTGGGCGTGTCCCCGCCGGGCAGGTCGGTACGGCCCACGCTGCCGGCGAAGACCACGTCGCCGACGAAGGCCGCCCCATCGGTGACCAGGAGGAGGTGGCCCGGGCTGTGCCCGGGGGCGTGTACGACCTGGAAGCGCAGCCCGTCCACCGCCACCACGTCGCCGTCCCGCAGCCACCGGTCGGGCGGAGGCGGCGGCGAGATGGGGACGCCGAAGAGCTCGGCCCGCACGGCGGCGGTGGCGAGCGTCTCGCGCTCGGCGTCGAGGATGAGGAAGGGGGCGTCGGTAGCCGCTCGCAGGTCGCGCACGCCCCCCACGTGGTCGAAGTGCGCGTGGGTGGCGACGATGGCCGCACAGGTCCACCCGCGCCGGCGCATCCGGTGCAGGATCCGCTCCGCCTCGTCGCCGGGGTCGACCACCAGGGCGCGGGCGGTGTGCGGGTCGGCCACCAGGTAGCAGTTGGCGAGCAGGGGCCCGACGGGGAGCTGCTCGACCTCCACGGCTCAGCGGCGGACGCGGGCCAGCGGGAACGCCTCGAGGTAGGCGCGCGCCTGGCGCAGGCGCTCGGCCAGCCGCGTCTCCCACCCGTCCCCGTCAAGATCCTCCAGCGGGAGGAAGAGCAGGGCGTTGGCCTGCCCCAGCCGGAGGCCGTACTCGAACCCCGGGTAGGGACCGGGGATCCAGCGCACCGCGGCGGCGTCGAGGGTCAGGTCGGGGGCGGCAACCGCGAGCGTGGCGCGGAGGCGACGCCGCGCCTCGTCGACCGTGGGAGGCACGGCGCCTAGCGGACCGCGGCCGCCACGTCCCCGGCGGCGGCGCGGCAGGCATCCTCGGGCGTGCGCCCGGTCGCCAGGATGTCGACGACCTGATTCCCCCGGACGAGCAAGATGGCGAAGAGCGGGGTCGCCTCCTTCAGGCTCACGCTCAGGGCGATGGACCCGCCGGCACCCTGCGTCCGCTGCAGGTCCACCAGCAGCTTGCCGATGTCCGCCATGGCACCTCCATTATACCCGGCGCCCCAGGGCGCCCAGGAGGTGGCGCCTGCTGCAGGTGACGCTGGATGGCGCGCCCGCCGCACGAGCGGCGCACCCGCTCGCTGGCGCGCGGGGCGCGCCGGCAGGCGCGGCCGCAGCTAGCTGCGGCGCAGCCGGGCGATGAAGTCGTCCATGGGGATGGCCGGCAGCGTCATGATCCGCACGCTGCCCCGCGCGGCCAGCTCCACCGAGACGCGCGCCACCGTGTCGTTGTCCGGCGCCTCGACGACGTTCACGAAGTCGTAGGGCCCCAGCACCGCGTACTGCTGCAGCACCCGCACCCCCATCCCCTCGATCTCCCGGTTCACCTCGCGCACGCGCTCGGGCCGGCTGCGCAGGGTCTCCGCTCCCCCCTCCGTGAGGGTGCTCAGCATGATGTAGGTCGGCACCGTCTTCCCCCCTCTCCCTGCCGGGGTGGCTCCCCGCGGCGGTTTCTCCATCCATTCTCGACGCCGTGCCCGATCACCCGGTGGACTCCTGGTTCAATGCCCTTTCGGGTGACTTCACTTTTAGTGAAGTTTTCCGCCGACCGGGGAAGGAACTTCAGTCACCACGTCGAACCCCGACCCTAGAGCCGGCAGGCCTGTCGCCCGTCCCGCACCCTCCACACCTGCCAACGTCCTTCGCCGGTTCCGCCGGGAGGGGGTCTAAAAACCCCGGGTCTGGTCGATAGGTAGAGTGGCAGCGCACGAAGGGAGGAAGGGATGATGCGCAGGTTCATCCTGGGAGTGTTCGTGGCCCTCCAGCTGGCCCTGGCCATTCCCACTGCCCTCGGCGTGCCTGCGGCCTTCGCCGGCCCGGGGGACGCCGACTTCTTTGGAGGATCCGGGAAGTAGGGGCCGGGGGCCCTCCCCCTCCTCAACCCGGGGCCCCGAGAAGCGGGGCAGCAGAGGCACCCTGACCGGCTCGACGCGGTGACCGCCCGGCCGGCCATCCCGACCTCTGGGTCGGGGACCGTCCTGGCCGTCACGGGGGGTGAGCCGGTGTGACGCTCGGGGCCCGACTGCGTGCGCTTCGCAAAGCCCGCGGCCTGACCCAGCGGGCGCTGGCCGGAGAGGACCTCTCGGAGAGCTTCATCAGCATGGTGGAGCACGATCGGGTCCGGCCCTCCCTGGCCACGCTACGCCGCCTGGCGGAGCGCCTCCAGGAACCGCTCAGTGCCCTGCTGGCCGATGAGGAGGAGCACCCCCTCCTCCTCGAAGCCCACCTCTCTCACGGCGACGCACTGCTGGTGCGCCACGAGTTCACCCGGGCGGTGGAGGAGTACCAGGCCGCCCTCCGGGGGGCAGACCGCCTGGCCGACCTCCGGTTGCAGACCCGCGCCCACCTGGGCCTGGCCCAGGCCCTCACGGGCCTGCACCACTTCGACCTGGCCGAGCCCCACGTCGCCGCCGCCGAAGAGGGGGCGGCGGCCCTGGGCGACGCGCTGCTGGCCGCCCAGGCGGCCAACGCCCGGGGCATCATGGAGCTGCGCCGACGGGACTTCCCTGCGGCGCGACGCGCCCTGCAGCGCGCCCTCGACCACCTGCGGTCGGCCCCCTCCGAGGACCGGGCCCTCACCGGGCGGGTCTGGGGGAACCTCGGCCGCGTCTACCTCAACCTGGGCCTGCCGCTCCAGGCCGAGGAGTGCTTCCGGGCGGCCGAGGCCGCCCTGCGGGCGGCCGCCGACCCGGAGACCCTCGGGCTCCTCCACTACCACACGGGCATGGTGTGCCTGCAGCACCGCGCCTGGACGGAAGCGACCCGCCACCTCACCCGGGCGGCGGAGTGCTTCCAGCTCCAGGAGAACCTCCAGCTGCTGGGGATCGCCCGCCGCAGCCTGGCCATCGTCCACCTCGACCGCGGCGCCCCCGCCGAGGCCGAGCCGCTTCTCCGTCAGAGCCTCCTCATCGCCGAGCAGGCGGCCGACGACGCCGGACGCGCCCAGACGCTCACCGAGCTGGCGCGGGCCGCGGCGGCTCTCGGACGGACCGACGAAGCGGACGGGCACGCCCGCGAGGCGCTCCGCCTGGCCGAACGGGTGGGCGACCCGGCCGAGGCGGCGCGGGCGCGGGCGGCGCTGGGTGCGGTGGCGCGCCTGCGCGGCGACGCCGCCGCCGCCCGTGGCCACTTCCACGCGGCGGCGGAGGCGTTCCGCCGGCTCGGCATGTCGCGCGAGCTCAGCGAGGCGCTCCGCGACCTGGGATTCGCCTACCTCGAGGAAGGAAAGGAGGGAGAGGCCGCCCGCGCTTTCGCCGGGGCGTTCGACGCCCAGCGGGCCGCGGCGGCCGCGGGAGCATGAAGACGCTGCCGGAGCGCGAGACCCCCCGGGAGAGCCTGCTGCGGGAGCTGGCCCGGATGAGCGTCGGCGTCCCGCCGGTCCGGCGGATCAGCGCCCCCGAAGGGCGGTGGCACGAGGTCCTGGCGGAGGTGGACGTCGAGGGGGCCACCTACCGCCTCTCCCGCCTGCGCCCGCGCTCGGGGACGGTCACCCTGACGCCGCGGGAGCTGCAGGTGGCGCGGCTGGTGGCCCGGGGGCTGGGGACGAAGGCCATCGGCCAGGTGCTGGGGATCAGCCCGTGGACGGTGCTGACGCACCTGCGCCGCATCTACAGCCGCCTGCACGTGAGCAGTCGGGCGGCCATGGTGGCCCGCCTGAGCGACGAGGGGTTGCTGTAGGGACAAGGAGCGCCGCCGCCCCCTCCCCGGGGGCGGTTCGCGCGTCACCGGGATGCGTCTCGCGCGCGCCCGGCACGGCCGTTAGCGCCGCAACAGCACGGCGTTGACCCCGTCCGGGGCGACGCCCGCCACCAGGACCACGATGAGGATCGCCGGGGCCAGCACGGCGAAGATGAAGTTGAGCCGCTCGTAGCGCAGGTGCATGAAGTAGGCCACGATCAGCGCCGCCTTCATCAGCGAGAGCACCACCAGCAGCGTCACCAGCAGCGCCCGCGGCAACGTCACCGCCACCGCGCCGACTTCCAGGACGGTGATGACCAGCAGCCAGAACCACACCACGACGTAGGTGCGGTACCAGGGGCCGTCTGTGTGTGCGGATCCGCCGTGTGGGGCCACGCCTCCCTCCCGCCTCAGCTCAGCCTCAGATCAGGTAGAGCATGGTGAAGATGAAGACCCAGACCAGGTCGACGAAGTGCCAGTACAGGCCGGCGATCTCGACGGACTCGGCGCTGGCCCGCCCGCGGGCGGCCTGCACGGCCTTGACCAACAGGTAGATCACCCCGCTGGTGACGTGGGCGCCGTGGAACCCGGTGGTGACGAAGAAAGTGGCCGGGAACATCGCCGGCATCGCCGCCCCCGGCGGCAGCACCCCCTCGGGGACGTGCCCAGCCCACCCGGTGAGCCGCCCCCCCTCGCGGATGAAGTGGGTCCACTCGTACGCCTGCATCCCCAGGAAGGCCAGCCCGCCGAGCACGGTGAGGAGCAGGTAGCGGACCACCAGGCGCCGCTCCCCCCGCCGGGCGGCCCCCACGGCCACGGCCATGGTGGCGCTGCTGCAGATGAGGATGAAGGTCATCGGCCCCACGACGAAGGTGACGTTGAAGATCGCCGCCTGGTGCGGCCAGACGCCCGCGGTGAGACGGGCCACCATGTAGCCGGAGAGCAGGGCCGCGAAGGTCAGCGCGTCGGAGAGCAGGAAGAGCCACATCATCAGCTTGGGCCAGGAGACGGCGAAGGGGGACTGCCCACCGCCCCAGGGGGAGGGCTCGAGCACCTGCTCCTCCGTGCGCTGCACGACCTGCCCCACCTGCTCCATCAGCTCCTCCGGGTGTCCCGTCCTCGGAGATCCCGTCCTCGGGCGCTCGACGCCCTCCGCGCGCCCGGTCAGAGGAAGGCGAGGACGGCGAAGACGTAGAGCCAGAGCGCGTCCACGAAGTGCCAGTACAGCGCCGGCGCCTCCACCGCGCCCAGCGGGTCGGGGTGGCGGTCCACCTGCCGCAGCGCGTAGGCCAGGGCGCCCACCCCGCCCGTCAGGTGGACGGCGTGCACCCCGCTCAGCAGGTAGACGAAGGCGCTGTGGGGGCTCGTGGCCATGAAGACGCCCTGGGCGGCCAGCTGGCGCCACGCCCCCACCTGTCCCAGGACGAAGAGCGCCCCCAGCGCGGCGGCCGTGCGCACCCCGGCGCGCAACGCGGCCGGGTCGCCCCGTCGCCCGCGCCGCCGCCCCCACTCCAGGGCCGCACTGCTGGCCAGCAGCACCGCCGTGTTCGCCCAGAACAGCTGCGGCAGCGGGACGGGCGCCCAGTCGGCAGCGGTGCGCCGCGCCAGGTAGGAGGCGGTGAAGGCAACGAAGAGCATCGTCACCGCCACCAGGAAGACCCCCAGCCCCACCCGCGCCGTCTGGGCGCGGGGGACGGCGCTCTCCCCACCGCCACCGCCCCGGAAGCCGTCCCCCGAGGGCGGCCAAGCCCCGCCCCCCGGCGGGGCCGGGACCGGCCGCGGGGCGCGCTCGAGCGTGCGAGGGGAGGTCAGTGGCCCTCCCTCCCCCGCCGCTGCCCGTCGCCGGGCACGGCCGCCTCGACCGGCGGGGCCGTCTGAGGGAGGAAGTCCTCCCTGGCCCCGGGCGGGGAGTAGTCGTAGGCCCAGCGGTAGACGGTGGGCAGCGTCGGGCCCCAGTTCCCGTGCGGGGGCGGGGAGGGGGCCTGCCACTCCAGCGTGGTGCCCCCCCAGGGGTTGACCTCGGCCCGCCGGCCGCGGACGGCGGAGGCGAAGAAGTTGTACAGGAAGATGAACTGCGCGGCGAAGAGGACGAAGGCCGCCACCGAGATGAAGGCGTTGATGGGCTGCAGCCCGGCCAGGCGCTCGTAGAGCGTGTAGGTATAGATCCGCCGCATCATCCCCCGGAAGCCCAGGTAGTGCATGGGGAAGAAGGTGGCGTACGCGCCCACGAAGGAGAGCCAGAAGTGCCACTTGCCCAGCCGCTCGTCCATCATCCGCCCGAACATCTTGGGGAACCAGTAGTAGGTCCCGGCGAAGGCGGCGAAGATGGCGGCCAGCCCCATGACGAAGTGGAAGTGGGCGACGACGAAGAAGGTGTCGTGCATATAGATGTCCACCGGCGGCTGGCCCAGAACGATGCCGGTGAGCCCCCCGGTGACGAAGAGCGAGAGGAAGCCCAGCGCGAAGAGCATGGGTGTGGTGAAGCGGATGCGCCCACGGTAGAGGGTGGCCAGCCAGTTGAAGGTCTTGATGGCCGAGGGCACCGCGATGATCAGCGTCGTCGTCATGAAGGCGGTGCCGAGCAGCGGGTGCATGCCGCTGACGTACATGTGGTGCCCCCAGACCAGGAAGGAGAGGAAGCCGATGGCCACGATGGAGGCCACCATGAAACGGTAACCGAAGATGGGCTTGCGGGCGTTGTTGGCCAGGATGTCGGAGACCATCCCCATGGGGGGCAGGATGAGCACGTAGACCTCCGGGTGCCCCAGGAACCAGAAGAGGTGCTGCCAGAGCAGCGGGTTGCCGCCGCGGTGGTCGACGGCCTGGGAGCCGATGAGCACGCCGGCGGGCACGAAGAAGCTCGTCCCCCCCAGGCGGTCGAAGAGGAGCATGATGGAGGCGGCCAGCAGCACGGGGAAGGCGAACAGCGAGAGCAGCGCGGTGACGAAGAGCGCCCACACCGTGAGGGGCAGCCGCAGCATGGACATGCCCCGCGTGCGCAGCTGCAGCACCGTGGTGATGTAGTTCAGCGAGCCGAAGAGGAAGGCCACGATGAGGATGGCCAGGCTGATGAGCCACAACGTCTGCCCCAGCCCCGAGCCGGGGGCGGCCTGGGGCAGGGCCGACAGCGGCGGGTAGGCGGTCCACCCGCCCCCGGCCGCGCCGCCCTCCACGAAGAAGGAGGCCAGCAGGACGAGCAGCGCCGGCGGGTAGAGCCAGTAGGAGAGCATGTTGAGGAAGGGGAAGGCCATGTCCCGCGCGCCGATCATGAGCGGGATGAGGAAGTTCCCGAAGCCGCCGGTGAGCAGGGTGGTCAGGACGAAGAAGATCATGATGGTCCCGTGCATGGTCACGCTGGCCAGGTAGAAGGCCGGCGAGACCAGCCCGCCCGGCGCCCCGCCCGGGAAGAGGCTGCCCAGCAGCGGCCAGCGCGTGCCCGGCCAGCCCAGCTGCAGGCGGATCACCATGGCCAGGATCCCGCCGATCACGGCCATCACCAGCGAGGTGAGGGCGTACTGGATGCCGATGACCTTGTGGTCCTGGCTGAAGATGTACTTGCGCCAGAAGCTCAGCTCGGGCTCGACGTGGACCTCGGGGTGGGTGGCGTGGCTCATCGCTCCCTCCGCTGGCCGCCCCCTAGCGGCGCCCCTGCGCCGCCAGCCAGGCGTCGAAGGCGGCCTGCGACTGCACGACCAGACGGCCGCGCATGGCGTAGTGGCCCACACCGCACAGCTCGGCGCAGGCGATCTCGAACGTCCCTACCCGCGTGGGTACGAACCACTTCACCACCGTGACCCCCGGGACGGCGTCCTGCTTCACCCGCAGCTCCGCCAGGAAGAACGAGTGGATGACGTCCTTCGAGCGCAGCCGCACCGCCGCCGGCCGGCCGACCACCAGGTGGAGCTCGGTGGTGACGATGTCGTCGCGGCCGGCCGGGTCGCTCCGGTCCAGCGCCATGGGGTTGCGCCGGCGGTCATACTGCGCCGGGTCCACCCGCCCGAAGACGCCGTCCGGGCCGGGGTAGCGGGCCAGCCAGCCGAACTGCTCCGCCCGCACCTCCACCGCCAGCGCCCCAGCAGGCGGCGGGCTGTGGATCCCCGCCCACAGGCGCGCCGCCGCCAGGGTCAGGCTCACCAGCACGACGGCCGGCACGAGGGTGTAGGTCAGCTCCAGGGCGCGGTGGTCGTGCCAGTGGGCGGCGCGGCGCTCGGGGTGTTCCCGGTAGCGCCAGACGAAGAGCGCGAGCAGGGCGTGGACGAGGACGAAGGCCACCGCGATGATGCCGAAGGTCACGGCGAAGAGGGTGTCCACCGCCCGGCCGTGCAGGGACGCCAGCGGCGGGAACCACCAGCGCGTGCGCGCCGCCACCGTGGCGGCAACGGCCAGGACGACGAGGAGGACCACGGCCGCGGCGAAGGCGGCGGCGGTCCGCTGGGCGGTCCCGGGCGCTCGCACCATCTGACTCCTCACAGCATTATACGTCACCGCGCGCGCCCCGCCAGCGCGCTCCCGCCGCAGCCGCCGGCGCCCGCAGGGGCATGCGCGCCGTCACGCCGGATCGGCGGATTCCCCGGTGAGCGCCGCGCGCGCCGCCCGGCCCATCGCCGCCGACCGCTGGTAGGCGGCCCAGATCGCCTTGGAGATGACGGTGCGCAGCCCGCCCTTCTCCAGCTGGTAGAGGGCGGCCGCGCTGGTCCCCCCGGGGGAGGTGACCATGTTGCGCAGCTCGGCGGGGTGGAGGTGGGACTGCTCGGCGAACAGCGCCGCGCCGCGCAGCGTCTGCACCACCAGGCGGCGGGCGTCGGTGCGGGAGAACCCCAGGTGGACGGCCGCGTCCACGAGCGCCTCCATGAGGAGGAAGACGTAGGTGGGGCCGGTCCCGCTCACGGCGGTGGCCATGTCCAGGTAGTCCTCGTCGGCTACCTCCAGCTCCTGGCCCAGCGCGCCGAGCAGCGTGCGCACCTGCGCGCGCTGCTCGGGCGTGACTTCCGGCGTGGCCGTCCACACCGTCATCCCCTCGCCGATCTGCGCGGGGGTGTTGGGCATGGCGCGGACCACGGCGCGCTGGCCGCTGGCCGCGGCCAGCACCTCCAGGGGGACGCCGGCGGCGATGGAGAGGAGGAAGGCGTGCGGCGCCAGCGCGCCGGCCAGCTCGCGCAGGACGCGCGGGGCCACCTGCGGCTTCACGCAGAGCACCGCCAGGTCGGCCCCTTCGACGGCCGCCCGGTTGTGTGCCTCCACGGTGATGCCGTAGCGCTCACGCAGCTCCTGGCGGCGGGCCTCCCGGGGGTGGGAGGCGACGACGGCCTGGGGGCGGAGGCGCTGCTGCGCCAGCAGCCCGCGGATCAGCGCCTCGCCCATCACGCCCACGCCGACGAAGGCGGCGCGGCGGATCGCCGTGGCGTCGGATCTCGGGGTGGACGACGCGGCGGGCATCGCTGCCATGGCTCACTCCCCTGGACGGACGCTCCGGAGCGGGCGACGCGCGGCGGCCGAACTGCACGGGGGAGGCCTTCGGCGAGTCGGTGCGTACGCTCCCGGCGTGGTGGCCCCAGGGGGATTCGAACCCCCGTTTCGGCCTTGAGAGGGCCGCGTCCTGGTCCCCTAGACGATGGGGCCGTCCCGTCGGAGGACGGTTGATTATAGCCTCCGTCGCGTCCCAGCGTCCAGCGAGGCAGCGTCCGGCGACGTGCGGATGCCCGCTGCGGCGCAGCCCTCAGCGCCAGGCGCGCGCCGCGCCGGCCAGGCGCACCGCCGCCCGGTGGGCGGCCTCCTCCACGGCGTCGTCCAGCGGCGCCAGCGCCACCGGGCCGTACCGCCGCGCCAGCGCCCGGGCCAGCAGGTGGTCGGCGAAGGCGGGGTTCTTCGGCAGGAGGGGACCGTGCAGGTAGGTCCCCACCACCGTCCCCTGCACGGCGCCCTCGGTGCGGTCCTCGCCGTTGTTGCCGAAGCCGACGACCACGCGCCCCAGCGGACGCGCCTGCGGGCCCAGCCGGGTGCGCCCGCCGTGGTTCTCGAACCCCACCAGCGTGGCCCGGGGGTGCGGGCCGTCCGCCCAGCGGACCACGATGTTGCCGATCAGGCGGCGCGCCCCCGGACCGGGGTGGTGCGTGGTGACGTCGAGGAGGCCCACGCCGGGCAGGTCGGGACCCTCCGCCGGACGGTAGTAGTGGCCGAGCAGCTGGTAGCCGCCGCACACCGCCAGCACCACCGCGTCGTCGGCCGCCGCGGCGCGCAGCGCCTCGCCCTTCTCCCCCGCCAGGTCCGCCGCCGCCAGCGCCTGCTGCCGGTCCTCCCCGCCGCCCAGGAAGAAGAGGTCGTAGTGCCTCGGGTCACCGAGTGGACGCCCCACCGGGACTTCGGTGACCTCCACCGCTATCCCGCGGGCGCGGGCGCGGTGGGTCAGGGTGAGGATGTTGCCGCGGTCGCCGTAGAGGTTGAGGAGGTCGGGGTAGAGGTGGCAGAGGCGCAGGACCACCGAGGCTAGGCCTCCCAGAACCCGCGCACGAGCCCCCGCCGCGTGAGCAGACCGCGCAGGCGCAGCAGCGCGGTGTAGGTGGGGATGACGTAGAGCGGCTGCCCGGGGTCGAGGGCGGCCAGGCCGCGCACCAGCGCCCGCCCCTCGTCGGCCTCGACCACCACCGTCCCCGGCACCAGCCCGGCGTACTTCAGGCGCACCGCCAGGTCCTCGCGCCGCCGGCCCGTGGCCACCACCAGGCGGGCCGCCTCCCGCAGCAGCTCGAAATCGACGTCCCACAGCCAGGAGATGTCCTGGCCGTCGGCCGCCAGGTCGTTGATGGCGATCACCGCCACGAGCGGGCGGGCATCGGCCAGGACCGTCCGCAGCACCTCGTTGAACCCGGCCGGGTTCTTGGCCAGGAGGAGGTGGACCGGGTGCCCGTCGAGGTGGAGGCGCTCGCCCCGGCCGAAGGCCGGGGCGAAGGCGGCCACCGTGGGGGCGACGACCTCGGGCGGCACACCCGCCCACAGGGCCGTCGCGACTGCGGCCGTGACGTTGTAGACGTTGTAGAGCCCCGGCAGCATGGTGCGCAGCGCGAGCGCCATCCCCCCGGACGCCAGCGTGAAGCTGGATCCCTCCACCCCGGCCAGCCGCACCGCCCGGGCGGCCGCCTCGAGGGCGGGGCGGGCCACCCCGCAGCGCGGGCAGCGGTAGTCGCCCAGGTGGCCGAGCGTCACCGTGCGGTAGACGTAGGGCACGCCGCAGCGGTAGCAGTAGCGGGCGTCGGCAGCGTGCTCGAGGACGGCGCCGGGGCGGAGGTCCGGGTCGTCCACGCCGAAGGTGCGGCTGGGGGTACGGCCCCGGGCCACGTCCGCCACCAGCGGGTCGTCGGCGTTGTAGAGGACGGTCGTCGCCCCACCCAGCGCGTCCAGCGCCCGCCGCCAGCGCGCGGCCACCAGGTCCACCTCGCCATAGCGGTCGAGCTGGTCGCGGAAGAGGTTGCCCAGGACCACCGCGCGCGGGCGCACCGCCTCCGCCACGCCCGGGAGGGCCGCCTCGTCGACCTCGAAGACCCCGACGTCGCCCTGCAGGCGCCCGTCCACCCCCGCCCCGCCCACCAAGGCGGCGGCGATGCCCGCGGGCAAGTTCGCCCCGGCGCGGTTGTGGATGGGCCGGTGGCCGGCGGCGGCCAGCAGCGCGCTCACCAGGCGCGCCGTCGTGGTCTTCCCGTTCGTGCCGGTGACCAGGATGACGCCGTGGCGCAGCCGCCGGGCCAGGCGGGGGAGGAGGTCGGGGATGAGGAAGCGGGCCACGCGGCCCGGGACGGTGGTGGCGCCGCCGGCGCGCGCCGCCCGGATGAGCGAGGCCGAGGCCCGGCCGGCCAGGATCCCGGCGGCCAGGCGGAGGGAGCCGGCCTGCCTGGTGTCCGAGTCCCTCGCGCTGTCCTTCGTGCTCACGTCCCGCCCGCGTCCCTCGTGGTCACATCCCCAGGATAGCGGGGCCGGGCGAGGGTGCGGACCGGGCCGCCGGTCAGGGGAACCGCACCGGGACCGGCTCGCGCGCCGCCTCCTCCATCTCGAAGTACTCCCGGGGGCGGAAGCCGAAGAGCCCGGCCAGGACCCCGGCCGGGAAGGACTGGCGGAGGTTCTCGTAGCGCAGCACGGTGTCGTTGTAGAACTGCCGGGCGAAGGCGATCTTGCCCTCGGTGTTGGCCAGCTCCTCCTGGAGGCGCTGGAAGTTCTCGCTGGCGCGCAGCTGCGGGTAGTTCTCGGCCACGGCGAAGAGCGTGCGCAGGGCCTGAGTGAGGAGGTTCTCCGCCTGCCCCTGCTCGGCCACGGTGCCCGCGGCAATGGCCCGGGCCCGCGCCTCGGTGACGCGCTCGAAGACCTCCCGCTCGTGGCCGGCGTACCCCCGCACCGTCTCCACCAGGGTGGGGATCAGGTCGTAGCGCCGCCGCAGCTGGACGTCGATCTGGGACCAGGCGTTGTCGATGCGGTTGCGCAGGACCACCAGCCGGTTGTAGGTGAGGACGCCGTAGAGCGCGACGAGGACGACCGCGCCCGCGATGAGGTATCCCGTCATGTCCCCTCCCCGGCCCTGCCTCGGGGGCCGCCGCCGCTCTCCTGCCCCATTCGGGGTCCGGGCCGCCCCTCCTGTCCCGGGGGGACCGGCCACCAGGTCGTCACGCGACGCATGCTATAATACGACGGCGGCGACCGCCGGCGGTCGTCGCGGGTGGCGGACCGCCAGGGACGCCACCGGGCAGAGGAGGGGGTCGACCGTGCTGCAGATGAAGGTCCGAGGGGTCGCGCTCGACCAGCAGATGAACCCGGTCGTCCTCCTCGTCGACCACCCCGAGACGATGGCGCTGCCCATCTGGATCGGGCAGGCCGAGGCCACCGCCATCGCCATGGAGCTGCAGGGCGTCCGCCCGCCGCGCCCGATGACCCACGACCTGCTGCGCAACATCCTGGGCAAGCTCTCGGCCACCGTCACCCGCGTCGTCGTCACGGACGTGCGGGACAGCACCTACTACGCCGAGATCCACGTGGCCAGCAACGGCACCACGCTGGTGATCGACTCGCGCCCCTCCGACGCCATCGCGCTGGCCCTGCGGACGGACGCCCCGATCTACGTCGAGGAGAAGGTGGCCGCCCAGGCCATCCAGCTGAAGAAGCCCTTCGACGAGGAAATGGAGGAGTGGCGGAAGTTCCTCGAGCAGGTCAAGCCCTCGGACTTCCGCACCATGCACTGACCTTCACCACATGCTCACCCCGCCGTCCATCACCAGGGTCTGGCCGGTGATGTAGGCGGCCCGCGGCGAGACCAGGAAGAGCACCCCGCGCGCGATCTCCTCGGGCTCGGCGAAGCGCCCCAGCGGAATGCGGGCCAGGATCTGCTCCCGCTCCGCCACGGTGAGGTGGTGCTGCTGGCGCGTCTCGGTGTAGCCGGGGGCGACGGCGTTCACCCGGATGGTCGGGGCCAGGGCCACGGCCAGGGTCTTGGTGAGCATCAGCAGCCCGGCCTTGGCCACGGCGTAGTGGGGGGCGCCCCCGTCGATGAGGCCGCGCATGGAGGCGACGTTCACGATGGCGCCGCCGCCCCGCCGGCGCATGGCCGGCACCGCCGCGCGGGCGCAGAGGAAGGCGCCGGTGAGGTTGACGTCGAGCATGCGCCGCCAGGCCGCCTCGTCCAGCGCCTCCCAGCCCACCCGGTGGACGATCCCGGCGTTGTTCACCAGGATGTCCAGCCCGCCGAGCGTCTCCTCCACCTCGGCGACCAGGGCCTCCACCTCGGCCGCCACGGTGACGTCGGCGCGGATGGCCCGGGCGCGCCGCCCGCCGGCGCGCAGCGCCGCGGCCAGGGCCTCCGCCTCGGCGGCGGAGGTCCGGTAGTGGACGGCCACGGCGCACCCCTCCCGCGCCAGGACCTGGGCCACGGCGCGGCCGATCCCGTGGGCGGCGCCGGTGACGAGGGCGACCTTCCCCACCAGCTCCACGGGGAGGGTCTTCGCGCCGCCGCGACGCCCCTCCTCGCCGAGGCGGCCGGGCCTCGGCCTGCCCGTGCCCGCCCTGGCGGCCCGCAAGACTGGTGGCCCTGCAAGTCCGGGACGGGCTACGTAGACGAGAAGCCGCGGCGGTCGTAGGTGTAGATCTTGCCGTTGGCCCGCAGCTTCACCGGGTTGCGCCACAGCGAGTGGACCGCGCGCAGGAACTGGGCGATGCGCTTGGGGTCGAGCTTGCGCTCCTCGTCCCGGTGCACCAGCAGCAGGTCCCGCTGGTGGGTCCCCGGCTCCACCTCGATATGGGGCTCCCCCTTGAAGAGCTTCTGCTCGATGAGCATGTCCCGCACCCGCTCCAGGTTGTAGGACTTCTGCTTCTCCTTGGGGTCGTAGACGAAGAGGTCGAGCCGGTGGAGGAGGTCCTCGGTGAGGGCGTCCTGGATGAGCTGGATGTCGTCGTAGTCGCGGCGCACGCGCAGTGCGGCGGCGAAACCCTGCCCCACCCGCTGGGGGACCCGCCCGTCGCGGATGGCCTTGAAGAGGGTGTAGCCGATGGTGTAGGGGGCGGGGCGGGCGCTGAGCTGGACGGAGATGGTCGCCCAGTCCCGGGCGGAGAGGACCTCCCGCAGCAATTCCGCCTCCACGAAGGTGGCCCACCCCTCGTTGATGATGTGGGTGCGCTGGATCAGGTCGAAGTACTCGGCCTCCTCGCGCACCGACTGCAGCAGGTGCCGCTCCCACTCCTCCAGCGGGGCCCGCTCCTCCAGGTAGTAGATCAGCCGCCGCCGCCGCGCCTCCGGGTTGCGCTCGAAGGCGTTCACCGTGGTGGCCACGGCCAGCAGGGCGTCCAGCAGGCCCTCCACCCGCTCCCGGCCGTAGCGCTCGGCGCAGCGCCGGATGAGGCGGGCGTGCAGCTCCGCCTCGTTGAGCATGTTCTTGTTGGACTTGCGGTACCAGTGGTTGTTCTTGAAGAAGTCCAGGTGCCCGAAGACGTGGGCGATGACCAGGACGTTCTGCAGGTAGGTGTTGGACTGGCGGAGGAAGGCGTGGCTGGGGCGCGTGTTCAGCACCAGCTCCAGGATGCTGAAGACCTCCTTGCCCTGCTGGGTGACCAGCTCCTTGTAGGCCCCGCCCCAGTACCAGTGGATGAAGCGGTTGGGCAGCCCCATGCTGGCCACCTCGGCCAGCTCGTCGCTGTCCGTCATGCGGAAGTAGACCGGGTCGAAGGAGAGCCCGCGGGCGCGGGCTAGCGTCTCGATGCGCGCGATGATCGCCTGGTAGGCGTCCATAGCCGGCCCGTCCTCTGCTCCTCCTGGAAGAAGCTCAGGAAGTCCCCCAGGGCCTGACGGATGGTCTCCAGGTCCACCAGGTTGGCGAAGGTGGCGTTGGGGTGGCGGCGCGCCGCCTCCTGGACGTACTCGGAGAAGCCGCCCACGCCCCGCCCCCCGGGGTTGACGTGCCCGTAGCAGACCAGGTCGAAGCGCCCCAGCGCCTCCTCGTAGCGCCGCTTGGCCAGGTCGAAGTCCCCCGAGGACGTCTCGCCGTCGGTGAACAGGAAGAGGAACTTGTCGTGCTCCGTCACGCCCTCCAGCAGCTCCATGGCCTTCTCGAACCCCGAGGAGATGTGGGTGCCGCCGCTGGACTCCACGCAGAAGAACTCGTCCCGCGTCTTCTCCTCGGCCACGTCCTGGAAGACCACGTAGCGCCGCAGGTTGGTGGGGTAGCGGCGGTCCAGGTAGTACCAGAGGATGAAGATCGTCTTGCGCACCAGCGAGAGGTACTCTCCGCGCATCGACCCGGAGATATCCAGCACGTAGACCTCCAGGGAGCGGTGGTGCTGGAAGACGGTGGGGTCTTCCACGAAGTACCACCCGTCCAGCCGCAGGTCGACGTCGTAGTCGAGGGTGCGCCGCTCCCGCACGTTGCGCAGGAGCGAGGCCACCATGGTCTCCTCCAGGTTGAGGTCGGGGCGCAGGCCGATGCGGTCCAGGTCGTCCAGCTCCGGGGGCTCGTCCACCTCCACCTCGCCGGCGCGCAGGGGCTCGTGGAAGGCCGGGAGGGCCACCTGGTCCAGCAGGACCTCCTGGGCCAGGCGCACGAACTCGTCGAAGTCCAGCTCCACCCGCAGCTCCCGCCCGTGGTGGTCGCCGCCGAGCAGGCCGCTGAGGACCTGCACCTCCTCGTCCCCGCTCCCCCGGCCCGCCCCGCCCCCCGCCCCCCGGCCCGCGCCGCCCCGGCCGCCGCGGGCCAGCACACTCGTCTCCTCGGCGTACTTCAGGGTGGGCAGGTCCAGGGTGGTGATCTGGGTCTTCACCCGGCCGTCGACGATGAGCTCCTTCTGCTGGATGAGCTCGTTGAGGTTCTGCTTCAGGTAGGCCCGCAGGAGCTCGTCGTGCCGGTGCTGGGCGATCCGCCCGCGGTGGAGGCGCAGCACGGCGGTCAGAAGCTCCGCCCCAGCACCTTGAAGAGGGAGCGGGCGCAGACGGTGCAGTAGCCGTGCTCCTCGATGGCCGTGCGGTAGAGGACGTCCAGCAGCTCCTGGCTCTTGCGGTCCAGCTCCTCGCTCTTCTCGTACAGGCGCAGGAGGTTCTTGATCTTGTTGAAGACGATCTCGTTGATCACCGGGCGCAGGTGCTCGTTCTCCCGGTAGGACATGCGGCGCAGCTCCTCGCGGCGCTCCAGCAGGACGTTCTCGAAGGCGGGGCGCCCCTGGCGGCTGATCTGCCGCTTCTGCACCATGATGCCCTCCACCTCGTCGATGAGCTCCTTCTCCCCCTCGGTGAGCGCCTCGCCCTGCACGTTCTTGGCGGCGGCGTCCAGGTAGTTCAGGTAGAGGTTCTGGGCGTAGTCGTAGAAGTGGTTGGGGACGATCCCCTCGACGATCATGTCCACCTTGCTGTTCACGAACTCGACCTTGGTCTCCTCGAACTGGCGCAGGAGCTCCTTGAGGTTCATGTCCTTCATGGACTGGTGGGGGAAGGTGCGCTCGATGGCCGTGGCCAGCGTGTCCAGGTCGAGGCACGAGCCGCAGAGGGTGTAGGCGTAGGAGAAGGCGTCCTCGAAGAAGCGGGGCGACAGCCCGCGCATCCCCTGGGACTCCTCGCGGGTCTTCAGGGCGTAACGGGCGGCCAGCTCCAGGACGTCCTCGCTGACGTGCTTGGCCTCGCCGCGCACCCGGTTGGCCCGCTCCACCAGTGCGGCGTAGATGCGCTTCTCCCCGGCCAGGTCGGTGTTGTAGGGGAAGTCCACCTTGTAGATCCGGCCGCGCAGGGGCTCCATGATGTCTTCCGAGAGGAAGACCTGGTACTCGGGGTAGTTGGTGTGGCCGATGACCACCTCGTCGACGTGCACCGTGGGGAAGTTGGCCAGGTCGATGCGCTTGGACTGGATGAGCTCCAGCAGCAGACTGAGGAGCTGGCGGCGGCTCTTGAAGACCTCGGTCCAGTCCAGGATGCCCCGGTTGGCCCAGATGATCTTCCCCTCGAAGTCGTAAGCGTCCGGGTCGTAGGTGGAGCCCTTCTCCCGCAGCAGGGCGAAGTTGATGTTGCCGACGAAGTTGGTGATGTCCTCGCGCCGCAGGTCGGTGGGCGTGTGCTTGGCCAGGCCCACCTTGTCCCGCGCCGAGATGGTGATGCGCCGCACCGGCACCCCCCGCCACCCGTAGCGGGCGATCAGGCGGTCGCAGATGGGGCAGGGGACCGCCTCCTCGTGCCAGTAGATCCCCGCCGCCTCCAGGACGTCGGGGGGGACCAGGTCGAAGGGGTGCTGGTGGAAGGGGCAGCCGTCCACGGCCATGAGGAGGCCGGCGTCGGTCCGCGAGTACTCCTCCAGCCGCCGCTTCAGCCGGTCCACCGTCATGGTCTTCCCCGAGCCCTGCGGCCCCACCAGGAGGAGGAGGCGGCGCTCCATGGACATCGAGTAGGCCTTGAAGTAGGCGACGATGTCCTGGAGCTGGGCCTCCATGCCGAAGACGCCCTCGAAGACCCGCTCCGGCCCGAAGTAGTCGATCATGTCGGCAATGTAGTGGTGCGTGGTCCGCCGCAGGCGGGGATCCCCCCGCGCCGCCTCCAGGTACTCTCCCACCGTCTGCATGGTCACGACCGTCCTGCCTGCCCCCGCCGCGTCCCCCGCCGCCCCGGCGCCACGCCCCGGAAAGCGCAGCGGCCCAGCCGGACGTCTGCTGGGCCGCACGAGGGAAGCGCGAGCGCCCGTCTCGCCCGCTCGAGTGTCCTCCAGGGTGCGTCAGCGAGTCTCATGAACGCCTCAACGGCTAGAACGATCCGAGGACACGGCGAGTTCACTCGAGCTTTGCCGCGCAGTATAGCACGGCCCGCCGCCGAGGTCCAAGGCATGTCGTGTGATGTTATTCCCCGATTCGGGACGCCTCGCCCGTGGGGGCGCGGTCGGGGGCCGCCTGACGCGTCAGGGGGCGGCGGGGAGCACGAAGACGCGCTCGGCCAGCGCCGCGGGGATGCGGCGGCGCCGCCCGCCCAGCTCCACGCGCACGCCGCCAGCACGATCGCGCCCCACCACGCGCACCGGCGTGCCCGGGACGAGGCCGCGCGCCGCCAGCGCCCGCAGGTGCCGGGGGTCCTCGTCGCTGACGCGCGCCACCTCCCCGCCCTGGCCCGCCGCCAGCTCCCCCAGGCGGGGGTAGGTCGGGTGGGCCAGGTATCCTTCCCGGGAGGGGATGGGATCGCCGTGCGGGTCGGCGTCGGGCTCGCCCAGCAGGGCGGCGATGCGCTCCTCCACCGCCTCGGAGAGGACGTGCTCCAGGGCCTCGGCCTCGTCGTGCACCTGGTCGATGGCCAGGCCCAGGTGCTCCCGCAGGAAGAGCTCGAGCAGGCGGTGGTGGCGGATGACCTCGAGGGCCACCCTCTCGCCGCGCGGGGTGAGGGTCACGGCCTGGTAGGGCGTGTGCACGACCAGCCCCAGGCGCGCCAGCCGCTTCACCATGTTGGTGGCGGAGGCGGGTGTCACCGCCATCCGTTGGGCCAGGGCAGTGGTGGGGACCCCCTGGGGGTAGTGCGGCTGCAGCTTGTACAGCCCCTTGAGGTAGTCCTGGATGGCCTGGCTCAGGTCCACCGTCCCTTCCTCACACCGCCACGAGCAGTCCGGTCACGTACATGATCAGCAGCCCGAGCACGAAACCGCCGGCGTTGAGCGCCGTGGCCAGGCCCTCGGCGGCGTCGGCGGCCATGAGGCGGGCGATCTCGTACACCACCTGGAAGATCGCCCCCGCCCCCAGCGCCAGGAAGAGCGCGGCCAGCACCGGGGAGTAGGTGAACCCGCCGAGCCACGCTCCCTGGATGGTCGGCACGCCTGCCACCAGCCCCAGCAGGACCAGGTGGCCCACCCCCGGGGGCGTGCGCGCCAGCGGGGCGACGATCCCCAGCCCCTCGGTGGTGTTGTGCAGCATGAAGCCGATGACGAGGAAGGCGCCCAGCGCCACCTCGCCCAGGTTGAAGGCGGCCCCGATGGCCAGCCCCTCCCCCAGGTTGTGCAGGCCGATGCCCAGCGCGATCAGGTAGGCCACCACCAGCGGCCGGGGACCGCGGCGGGCGGCCAGCCGGCCCGCCACCACCAGCAGCATGACCGCCCCCAGCGTCCCCACCGCCACCAGGGCCGTGCCGTGGTACGCGGTGGGGAGGGCCGCCGCCGTCGCCAGGGCTTCCTCCAGCGCGTCCACCCCAAGGAAGACCAGGAGCCCGGCGGTGAGCGCCAGGAAGAAGTGGATCCAGCGCCGGCCCAGCGCCCGCAGGAACGGGAACCAGAGCATGCCCAAGAAGACGGGGAGGACCCCGACGTAGACCCCGAGCAGCGTGAAGGTCAGGAGGAAGGCCCGCGTGGGCTGAGGGCTCGGGGCCGCCACCTCGACCGTGTGGCTGAAGGTCAGCCCGGTGGCGGTGACCAGCACGATCTCGTGGGCCTCGCCCTCCACCCACGGGTAGGGGATGGTGACGGTGGCCGACCCCAGCCGCGGGATGGTGCGCTGCGGGGCGACCGTGTGCTCCCAGTACGCCTCGTCCACCAGCACCTGGGCAATGGTCACCGGGTCGGCGCCCCCGTTGGTGACGTGGACCTGGAACTGCCCCGGGGTCAGGCGGACGCGGGTGATGGTCAGGTCCTCCACCGGAGGGAAGGCCGCCTGGAAGACGCCCAGCGGGCCCAGGCGCAGGACGAGGAGGACCAGCAGGGCGATGAGGGCGAGGGGATAGATCCCCAGGAGCCACAGCCGCGCGCCGCCGGGACGGGACGGGGCCGCGGGCAGGGCGGAGACACGCTCAGAGGTCATCGTCGGTCACCTCGAAGAACCCCATCCACCCCAGTTCGGTGAACTCGCTGACGTGGGCGTGGAACATGTACCGCCCCCGGTAGGGGAAGCGCATCTCCAGGATGGCCCGTTCGCCCTGGGCCAGCATGATGGTGTCGGTGAACTCGTCGGTGCGCAGGCGCGTGCCGGTGCGGTAGACGTGGAAGAAGTTGGCGTGGATGTGGATGGAGTTGATCGGGTCAAACTCCGTCATGTTCACCAGGTAGATGCGCACCAGCTCCCCGCGCCGGACCCGGATGGGGTGGCGCATGTAGTGGAACGCCACCGTGTTGACCGCGTAGACCTCGTTCTCGCCGTCGAAGTTGGTGTCGAAGGCGTTCAGCACCATCACCAGCTCGCGCGCCGGCGGGCGGCCGCCCGCGGGGTCGATGATGAAGACCCCGTACAGCCCCTTGTGGATGTGGCGTTTCAGCGGCACGGCGTGGCAGTGGTAGAGGTGCAGGCCGAAGGGCTCGGCCCGGAACTCGTACACCGTGCTCCGGCCGGGCGCGACCTCCCCGGCGCCGATGCCGGGCACCCCGTCCATCTCGGCCGTGTGGATCCCGTGAAAGTGCATCGTGTGCGGGTGCGTGCCCGCGTTGATGAAGCGAATCCGCAGCCGGTCCCCTTCCCGGGCTCGCAGCGTCGGTCCGGGAACGGTGCCGTTGAAGGTCCATGCCGGGAAGAAGACCCCCGGGGCGATCTCGATCTCCCGGTCGTAGGCCACCACCTGGTACTCCCGCAGGCTCCCACCGCCGCCCAGCGGCCGGGCGCGCCCCCAGTCGAAGCGCGTCAGGTAGGCGGAGGGGTCGAATCCCATCCTCCTGACGTCGACCTCGCCGACAGCCCCCAGGCCGTGGCCGGCCGGTGTGGGCGGCGAGGCTGCGGGCATGGCGTGTGCCGGTGCGGCCTCCGGTGAATGGGGCGACGGTGCCCTGACGGCCCTGGCCCGGCCCGCGGCCAGGCCGGGGAGCCTCGACCCCCACGAGAGGAGGCCGGCTCCTCCGAGCAGGCCGGCGGCGGTGGAGAGGAAGTTCCGACGGGAGAGCCGGCGGTCGGCTTCGGGACCCTCGCTGGTCATGCAGGCACCGCCTCCCGGGTGGTGTTTAGTCGAGACTAAATTAGGTTGAGCTAAATCTTAGGCGGTCCCGGGGAGGTCGTCAAGGCGGGGATGGTGCCTCCCGGACGCCGGGAGCAGGGGCCCAGTCAGCGGGCCGCGGCATGGGCGTCCGGTCGGCGGGCGCCCTCCCCGCCGGTGACCGGCGTCGGTCGGGAGCACACGCCGGTGAGACCGTGCGGCAGGAAGCGGGCCAACGCCACGAACGCGGCGCCCAGGACCAAGCCACGGTACTGAGTGGTCCGCAGGGCCACCTCCTGCAGGGCGACGAAGGCCGCGGTACCCACCAGGGGACCGGAGAATCGGGCGGTCCCTCCCAGGATCAGGGGGAAGACCAGCTGCGCGGAGAAGAGCCAGCTCAGGTGCTGCGGGGTGATCTGGCGGTAGAGCTGGCCGGAGAGGGCGCCTCCCAAGCCTGCCGCACCGGCCGAGATGACGAAGGTCGCCCACCGGTACTGCCGGACGGGCACGCCGGTGCACGCCGCCCGCAGCTCATTGGCGCCCACGGCCCGAAGCGCCAGACCAAACGGCGAGCGGTCCACCCGCCAGAGGACCCAGCCCGTGGCGGCGACGGCGGTGAGGATGGTGTAGTAGAGGGCCACCGTCGAGGCCGGTTCGGGGAGCGCCGGGCCGGCCAGCGGGAACCGTGGGATGAAGAGCCCGCCGGTGCCCACGAGGAAGAACCCCTGTCCCACCGCGCCAAAGAGCCGAAACACCGCGCCGCTGACGAAGAGCGCGTGCACGATCTGTCCCAGGGCCAGCGTCAGGACCGGGCAGGAGGACCGGCCGACGCGCGCCACCAGCGCCCCGAAGGCGGCCCCCAGCCCCGACGCCGCCGCCACCCCGGCCGCCAGGTACACCGGGAGTGAGGTGACATCCCAGAACGTGTAGAGGAAGCCCCCCCGCGTACGCCCCCAGCCCGAAGAAGGCTCCGTGGCCAAACGAGATGAGACCCGTCCGGTGGAGCAGGTGGAGACCCATCACGGCCGGGGCGAGGACCAGGGCCGTGGCGACGACGTCCAGGTAGGAGAGCGGGACCAGCCGCGGTGCCAGGCCCAGACCCAGCACCACGGTCACAGCCAGGAGCGTGGGGGATGCGCGGGGCCGCGGAGGCTCCCTCACCCCGTGCCCGCCTCCCGCGCGTCCATGGCCGCCATGGCCGCCTCGCCGACGCCGCAGCGCTCGCAGGCCGGCCCACAGGGCTCCACGTGGATGGTGATGTCGGTCCCGGGGAGGGCCTCCCGGATGTGCTCCTCCAGATGGTCGCAGAGCCGGTGCGCCCGCCCTACCGTGAGCGTGCGGTGGAGCACCAGGTGGAGGTCGATGAAGCGCTGCTGGCCGGCCTTGCGGGTGCGCAGGGCATGGTACTCGACGATCTCGTCGGCGTGGTCGCCCAGGATGACGTGGATCCGCGCCTCCTCCTCCGACGGCAGGGGGGAATCCATCAGGCCCTCGATGGCGCGGCGAAACACCCCGGCGCCCAGGCGAACCACGTGCGCGCCCACGAGCACGCCGATGACCGGGTCGATCCACACCACGCCCAGCAACCCTTGCAGCCCCAACCCGCACACTACCCCCAGCGAGGTCAGGACGTCGGCCAGGAGGTGGTGCGCGTCGGCGGCCAGCGCCGCGGAGTCGTGCTCCCGCGAGATGCGCAGCAGGAACCGGGCCACGAGCGCGTTCGCCCCCGCCGCCACCAGCAGCAGCGCCACGCCCAGGGGCAGGGCCGCCAGCGGGGCGGGGCGCACGAGCCGGCCGATACCGTTGGCCACCACGATCACCCCGGTCAGGAGGATGAGGGCCCCCTCAGTGGCGCTGCTGACGTACTCGGCCTTGCCGTGGCCGTAGCGGTGCCCCGCGTCCGCCGGACGGGCCGCCACCACCAGGCTGAGGAGGGCCACGTTGGCGGCGATGACGTTCATCACGGACTCGGCCGCGTCGGAGAGGATGGCCGCGGACCCGGTCAGCCGGTAGGCACCGAACTTCAGGGCCAGGAGGGCCAGGCTGGCGCCCACGGAGACGAGCGCGGCACGGACGCGCACCTGGGCAGCGCCGGTCAGCGTCACCACGTCGTCACTGTAGCACTCCGGGCGGCGCGATCCCGCGGCGCGAGGCCGGGGGCCCCGCGTCACGACGGCGGCCCGGCGCGCCCCGCGTCACGAGCGGGTCCTGCGCCGCCCACGTCATGCCGCCGGGCCACAGAGGAGCGCTCTCGCCGCCGGGCGAAGAGCACAGGCCGTGGCCCGGATCCTGCGCGCCGGCCTGGTCGTGCTCCTGGTCCTGCTCCTCGCCGCGGGGGGGACCGCCGTCTACCTGGTGCGCCGTCCCTTCCCTCAGGTCCACGGCACGGTGCGGGTGCCCGGCCTGCACGCCCCGGTAGAGGTCGTGCGCGACCGCTGGGGCGTCCCCCACATCTATGCCCGCACCACCCACGACCTCTTCTTCGCCCAGGGGTACGTGCACGCGCAGGACCGCCTCTGGCAGATGGAGCTCTTCCGCCGCCTGGCCGCCGGGCGGCTGGCCGAGCTCTTCGGCCCGGCGGCGCTGGAGGCCGACCGCCTCATGCGGGTGATCGGGCTGCGGCGCACGGCAGACGCCATTTGGCGCGCCGGGGTGAGCGACGAGAGCGCCGCCGCCCTGCGCGCCTACAGTGCCGGCGTGAACGCCTTCCTGCGCGCCCACCGCGGGCGCCTGCCGCTGGAGTTCACCCTGCTGCGCGTCCGCCCCGAGCCGTGGAGCCCCGTGGACACGCTGGCCTTCGCCCGCTTCATGGCCTGGGTGCTGGGCGGCAACTGGCGGCAGGAGGTGCTGCAGGCGGCGCTGGAGGGACGCTTCGGCCCGGGCGCGGCCGCGGCCCTGCTGCCGCGGGAGGCCCCGGGCGCGCCCGTGATCACCGCGCCCGGCGGCGAGGGCGCGCGGGGCGGGGGACCCTGGGGGAGCAACAGCTGGGTGGTGGGCCCGCGCCGCTCCGGCAGCGGTGGGGCGCTGCTGGCCAACGACCCGCACCTCGAGGCGCAGATGCCGGCCATCTGGTACACCGTGCACCTGGTAGGCGGGCCCTACGACGTCATCGGCGCCAGCTTCGCCGGCACGCCCGGGGTGGTCATCGGCCACAACCGCCACATCGCCTGGGGCCTCACCAACGCCAACCCCGACGTGCAGGACCTGTACATCGAGCGCTTCCACCCGGAGGACCCCGACCGGTACCTCTACCGCGGGAGCTGGCTGCGGGCGCGCGTCGTGCGCGAAGTGATCCGCGTGCGCGGCCGCGCCCTCCCCGAGGTCCTCACCGTGCGCATCACCCGCCACGGCCCCATGCTCAACCCGGCGGTGCGCCACCTGCCGCTCTTCCTGGCCCTGCGCTGGACCGGGCACGACCCCGACGACCTGCCGGGGGCGGTGCTGCGCCTGAACCGGGCGCGGACCTGGCAGGAGTTCCGGGCGGCGCTGCGCGGGTGGACGGTCCCCGCCCAGAACGTGGTCTACGCCGACCGTCAGGGCAACATCGGGTACGTCATGCCGGGGCGCGTGCCGGTCCGGCCGCCGGGGGCGACGGGCCTGCGTCCGGTGCCGGGGTGGACCGGAACCTTCGAGTGGCAGGGGTTCGTCCCCGACGAGGCGCTGCCGGTGCTCTTCAACCCGCCCCGCGGCCTCATCGTCACCGCCAACAACCGGGTGGCCCCCTCCGACTACCCGTACTACCTGGGCGACGACTTCGACGTGGGGTTCCGGGCGCTGCGGATCACCCAGCTGCTGGAGGGGGCCGGGCGGCTCGACCTGGAGGCGATGGCGCGCATCCAGCAGGACCAGACCGACCTGCTGGCCCGCCGCTTCGTGGCCGCCTGGCAGGACGTGCGCCTCACCGACCCCGACCTGCGGGCGCTCTTCCAGGAGGTGCAGCGGTGGGACGGGACCATGGCCCCCCACCTGCGCGCCCCGCTCCTCTACCACGCCCTGCTGCACGAGCTGCTCGCCGCCCTCTTCCGCGACACCCTCGACCGCGACCTCTTCGCCCGCTACCTGCGCGCCTACGACGCGCCCCTGCTGGTCCTGCTGCGGCTGAGCGGCCGCCCGCGCGACCCCTGGTGGGGACCGGCGGGGCGGGACCGCGCCGTGGAGGACGCCCTGCGCCGCGCGGTGGAGACGCTGGGACAGCGCTACGGCCGCGACCGAGCGGGCTGGACGTGGGGGCGCGCCCACACGCCCACCTTCACCCACCCCCTCGGACGCGTGCGGGGGCTCGGGTGGGTCTTCAACGCCCGGCCGCCGGCCACCGGGGGGTCGGCCTTCACGGTGAACATGGGCGCCTACAGCCCGGAGGAGCCGTTCCGGCAGGTGGCCATCGCCTCCTACCGCTTCCTGGTGGACACGCGCACCTGGGAGGCGCGGGCGATGCACTCCACCGGGCAGAGCGGCCTCCCCTTCCACCGCCACTACCGCGACTTCGCCGGTCCCTGGGCCCGCGGGGCCTACCACCCGCTCCTCACCGACCGCCGGGCCATCGATGCCGCAGCGGAGGGGACCCTGCGATTGCAGCCGTGACGCTGCGCCGCGCGGTCGTCCTGGGCGCCGGGGTGATGGGCAGCCAGATCGCCGCGCACCTGGCCAACGCCGGGGTGGCAACAGTCCTCCTCGACCTGGGCGACCTGGCCCATCAGGCCAAGGAGCGGCTGCGGCGGTGGGAGCCGGCACCGCTTTTCCTGCCGGAGGTGGACCGCCTGATCACGCCCGGGGATGTGGAGCGCGACCTGGAACAGGTGGCGCAGGCCGACTGGGTCATCGAGGCGGTGGTGGAGGACCTGCCGACCAAGCAGGCGCTGCTCCACCGGGTGGGCGCGTCCTGGCGCCCGGGGACGATCATCACCACCAACACCTCGGGGCTGCCGGTGGGACGCATCGGCGAGGCGTTGCCCGAGGCGGCGCGGCGCCACTTCCTCGGCGCGCACTTCTTCAACCCGCCGCGCTACATGCGGCTGTTGGAGCTCATCCCCACCCCGGCCACCGACCCGGCCGTCACCGCCACGGTGGCGGCCTGGGGCGACCGGCGACTCGGCAAGGGGATCGTCTACGCCAAGGACACGCCCAACTTCATCGCCAACCGCATCGGCACGTTCGCCTTCCTGCGCGCCGTCCACCTGATGCTGGCGCTGGGGCTCACCGTCGAGGAGGTGGACGCCGTCACCGGACCCTTCCTGGGCCGGCGCGGGGCCACCTTCCGCACCGCCGACCTGGTGGGGCTCGACGTCGCCCTGGCCGTGGCCGCCCACAGCTACGCCCACCTGCCCCACGACGAGGCCCGCGAGACCTTCCGCGCGCCGGCGCCGCTGGAGGAGATGGTGCGGCGCGGGTGGCTGGGCGAGAAGACGGGCGGCGGCTTCTACCGCCGCACCGAGGCCGGCGTGGAAGCCCTCGACCTGGCCACCCTCACCTACCGGCCGCGGCGGCGCCCGCAGGTGGGGTGGGTGGAGGCGGTGCGGGAGCTGCCGCTGGCCGACCGGCTCCGCGCGGCCATGGCCGCCGAGGACGCGCTGGGCCGCTTCGTGTGGACGCTGGTGCGCGACGCGCTGGTCTACGCCGCGCGCCGCATCCCCGAGGTCAGCGACGACGTGGTGAACGTCGACCGGGCGATGCGCTGGGGCTTCAACTGGGAGGAGGGCCCCTTCGAGACCTGGGACCTGCTGGGCGTGGCCGCGGTGGCGGAGCGGCTGGACGCCGAGGGCGTCCCCCTCCCCCCGCTGGTGGAGGATGTGCTGCGCCGCGGCGAGGGGCGCTTCTACCGTGACGACCCCGCGGGCAGGGCCGCCTTCGACCCGGCCACGGCCACCTACCGTCCCGTCTCGGAGCCCCCGGGGGTCCTGCGGCTGGGCGCCGTCCGCCGCACGGGCCGGGTGCTCGCACAGAACGCCGACGCCTCACTGCTGGACCTGGGCGAGGGGATCGCCGCGGTGGCGCTGCACGGCAAGCTGAACCTGATCGGCCTCGGCACGCTGGAGGTGCTGGCGGCGGGGCTGGACCGGCTGGAGCGGGAGTTCGAGGCGCTCGTGATCGGCACGGACGCGGCCGACTTCTCCGCCGGCGCCAACCTGGCCCTCCTGCTGATGGAGGCGCAGGAGGGCAACTGGGAGGAGCTCGACCTGGCGCTGCGCACCTTCCAGGACCTGCTGCAGCGCGTCCGCCACCACCCCAAGCCGGTGGTGGCGGCGGTGGCCGGGCGGACGCTGGCCGGCGGCGTCGAGATGGCGATGGCCTGCCCGCGCGTGGTGGCCGCCGCCGAGACCTATCTGGGCCTGGTGGAGACGGGGGTGGGGCTCATCCCGGCCGGCACGGGGACGATGGAGGTGGTGCGGCGCCTGAGCCGGCGCATCCCCGCCGACGTCACGCTTGACCTCCTCCCGTTGCTGCGCTGGGCCTTCGAGACGGTGGCGCGCGCGCGGGTCTCCCGCTCGGCCCTGGAGGCGCGGGAGCTGGGCTACCTGCGGGAGGCGGACCTGGTGACGATGAACCCCGACCGGGTGGTGGCCGACGCGCGCGAGGTGGCGCGGTCGCTGGTACAGCTGGGCTACCACGGCGAACCGCCGGCTCCGGTGCGGGTGGCCGGCCAGCGCGGGCGGGCGGCGCTGGAGTCCCTCCTGTACATCCTGAAGACCGGGGGGCACATCACGGCCTATGATGAGGTGGTGGGGCGCCGCCTGGCCTACGTCATGACGGGCGGCGACGTGCCGGAGGGGTCCTGGGTCTCGGAGGCCTACCTGCTGGAGCTGGAGCGCGAGGCCTTCCTCAGCCTGCTGGGGGAGGCGCGCACCCAGGAGCGGATCCGCCACCTCCTCCAGACGGGGCGGCCCCTGCGGAACTGACCCGACCCGCGGGCCCCCCGGGCCGCGGGCAGTCGACGGACGAAGGGTGAGGGACGGCGCATGCGCGATGCGGTGATCGTCTCGGCGGTGCGCACCGCCATCGGCAAGGCCCCGCGCGGGGCCTTCAAGGACACCCGCCCCGACGAGCTAGCGGCGGCGGTGGTGGCGGAGGCGGTGCGCCGCGTCCCCGACCTCGAGCCGGCGCAGGTGGAGGACGTGGTGCTGGGCTGCGCCATGCCCGAGGGGGAACAGGGCCTCAACGTTGCCCGCATCGCCGCCCTGCGCGCCGGGCTGCCGGTCACCAGCAGCGCCGTGACCGTCAACCGCTTCTGCGCCTCGGGGCTGCAGGCCATCGCCATGGCCGCCCAGGAGGTGATGACGGGCCAGGTGGACGTGGCCGTGGCCGGCGGCGTGGAGTCGATGACGCTCATCCCCATGACGGGGTGGCGCTACGCCCCCAACCCCCACCTGACCGTGGCGTGGCCTGAGGTCTTCCTCTCCATGGGGCTGACGGCCGAGGTGGTGGCGAAGCGCTTCCACGTCACCCGCGAGGCCCAGGACGTCTTCAGCCTGCGCAGCCACCAGCGCGCCGCCGCCGCCGACGACGCCGGCCGCTTCAGCGAGGAGATCCTGCCGCTCACCGTCACGCGCTACGAGGACGGCGACGGGCGCCCCCGCCCTACGTCGGTGACGCTGGCGCACGACGAGGGCATCCGGCGGGACACCTCGCTGGAGCGGCTGGCCGCGCTGCCCCCGGTCTTCGCCCGCGACGGCGTGGTCACCGCCGGCAACGCCTCCCAGACCAGCGACGGGGCGGCGGCCGTGGTGGTGGTCGCCGACCGGGTGGCGGCCGGCCTGGGCGCGCGGCCGCTCGGGGTCTTCCGGGCCTTCGCCACGGCGGGCGTGGCCCCGGAGCTCATGGGCATCGGGCCGGTGGAGGCCATTCCCAAGGCGCTGCGTCTGGCCGCAGTACGGCTGGAGGACGTCGACCTGATCGAGCTCAACGAGGCCTTCGCCGCGCAAGCCCTGGCGGTGGTGCGGGCCCTCGAGCTGGACGAGAGTCGGCTCAACGTGAACGGCGGGGCCATCGCCCTGGGGCACCCGCTGGGGGCGACCGGCGCGCGCATGACGGTGACGCTGCTGTACGAGCTGGCCCGGCGCGGGGGGCGCTACGGCCTCGTGACGATGTGCGTGGGCGGCGGCATGGGCGCGGCCGGCCTCTTCGAGCGCCCGTGAGGCTGCATGGAGGCCACGGGCGGCGCGCCCGGTGGTGAGGCGCCGGGACGCCGCGGGCGCGCGTCCGTGAGGGCCGAGGGAACAGGAGGCGGGAGGCGGTGACGACCCGAGAGGCAGGCGTGGCGCAGGAGGAGGTGGCCCGGCAGGGCGGCGGGTTCCTGGTGGCCGACCCGGAGGGGCCGATCTTCACCCCCGAGATGCTGACCGACGAGCAGCGCCTGGTGGCGCGGACGGTGGAGGAGTTCGTCACCGGCGAGGTCCTGCCCGTCGCCGACCGCCTGGAGGCCAAGGACTGGGCGCTCACGCGCGCGCTCATCGCCCGGCTGGGGGCGCTGGGCTTCCTGGGCGCGGAGATCCCCCAGGCCTACGGGGGGCTGGGGCTCGACAAGATCACGGCCCTGGTGATCACCGAGCGGCTGGGGATGGCCTCCTCCTTCTCCGTCTCCGTGGGGGCGCACATCGGCATCGGCACGCTCCCCATCGTCTTCTACGGCAACGAGGCCCAGCGGCAGCGCTACCTCCCGGCGATGGCCCGCGGCGAGCGCATCGGCGCCTACGCCCTCACCGAGCCCACCGCCGGCTCGGATGCCATGGCCATCCGCACGCGCGCCGTGCGCGAGGGGGAGGCCTACCTCCTCACCGGCACCAAGCAGTTCATCACCAACGCCGCCTTCGCCGACCTCTTCGTCACCTACGCCAAGGTGGACGGGCAGCACCACACCGCCTTCATCGTCGAGCGGGGGACGCCGGGGCTGACGGTCGGGGAGGAGGAGCACAAGATGGGCATCCGCGGCTCCTCCACCGCCTCCCTCTTCTTCGAGCAGGCGCGCGTCCCGGCGGCCAACGTGCTGGGCGAGGTCGGGCAGGGGCACAAGATCGCCTTCACCATCCTGAACGTCGGGCGGTTCAAGCTGGCCGCCGGGGTGCTCGGCGGAGCGATGCTGGCCTTCCGCCAGGCCCTGGCCTACGCGCAGGAGCGCCGGCAGTTCGGCCGGCCCCTCGCCGCGTTCGGGCTGATCAAGCAGAAGCTGGCCCAGATGGCCCTGCGGCTTTATGCCACCGAGGCGATGGTCTACCGGACGGGCGGGCTCATCGACGCGGCGCTGGCCCGGGCCCCACAGGAGGGCGGGTACCTGGGGGCGCTGGAGGAGTACGCGGTGGAGTGCTCCATCGCCAAGGTCTTCGCCTCGGAGATGCTCGACCGGGTCGTGGACGAGCTGGTGCAGATCTACGGCGGGTACGGGTTCATCGAGGACTACCCGGCCGCCCGCGCCTACCGCGACGCGCGCATCAACCGCCTCTTCGAGGGGACCAACGAGATCAACCGCCTCCTCATCACCGGCATGCTGCTCCGGCGGGCACAGCGCGGCCGTCTGCCCCTGCTGGCGGCGGCCCAGCGGGCCGCCGAGGCGGTGCTGAGCCCCGCCCTGCCGGCCCTGGGGCGGGACGGCGCAGCCGGAGAGGGGCTCGCTGCGGAGCGGCAGCAGGTGGCCCTGGCCAAGCAGGCGGTGCTCGTGGCGGCGGGGGCGGCGGTGCGCCGGCTGGGCCCGGCCCTGGAGGAGCACCAGGAAATTCTGGGCTGGCTGGCCGATATGGTGAGTGAGGTCTACGCCATGGAGTCGGTGGTGCGGCGCGCCCAGCAGGCGGCGGGGACGCCGGGGGCGGAGGGGCACGCCCTCATGGCCCGGGCCTGGGTGAACGAGGCCGTGCCCCGCCTGGAGGGGCTGGGCCGCGAGGTGCTGGCCGCGGTCGAGGAGGGAGAGGCGCTGCGCACGGCCCTGACGGGCTTGCGCCGCCTGCTGCGCTACCCGCCGGCGAACGCCGTCGCGCTGGGCCGGGCCATCGCCGACCGCATGCTCGCCGCCGGCCGCTACGCCCCCTAGGCGTCGCCCCGGTCCGGGGCGACGCCCCGCGCCCGCCCGTCACGCGGCGGCGGGGCCCCAGACCTCGGACAGGAGTGGCTGCACATGGCCGTCCGCCTCGATCCCCGCAAGGTCTTCCCGCGCCGGTTCGTCCCGCCCGACGCCGACCTGGGGCGGTGGGAGACCATCGAGCCGCTGGGGGCGGCCCTGCTGGCGCGCACCCCGGAGTCCCCCGACGCCCTGGAGCGGTGGTTGGAAGACGTGAGCGAGCTGCTCGCCGCCGTGGGCGAGGAGCGGGCGCGGCGCTACATCGCCATGACCTCCCAGACCGACGACCCCGAACGCGAGCACGCCTACCTCACCTTCATCCGGGAAGTGGAGCCGCGGATGAAGGCCCTGCTGCAGCGGCTCGACGAGCACTACCTGGCCAGCCCACACCGCCGGGCGCTGCCCGAGCGCTACCGCCTCTTCGACCGCAGCGTCCAGACCCGCGTCGCCCTCTTCCGCGAGGCCAACCTGCCCCTGGAGGTGCGGGAGGCCGAGCTGGAGCAGCAGTACCAGAAGGTCAGCGGGGCGATGACGGTGACCTACCGCGGGGCGGAGCGCACCCTGCAGCAGATGGCCCGCTTCCTGGAGGAGCCCGACCGGGCGACGCGCGAGGAGGCGTGGCGGCTGATCGCCGGGCGGCGGCTGGCCGACCGGGAGGTGCTGGACGACCTCTACGACCGGCTGCTGGCCCTGCGCCGGGAGATCGCCCGCAACGCCGGGGTGCCCACCTACAGCGAGTACGTCTGGCGCCGGCGGGAGCGCTTCGACTACACCCCGGAGGACTGCTTCCGCTTCCACGACGCCGTCGAGGCCCACCTGGTGCCGCTGGCGGCGCGCCTCCACCGGGCGCGGCAGCAGCGTCTCGGGGTGGAGCGCCTGCGCCCGTGGGACCTGGAGGTGGACCCGAGCGGCGCCCCGCCGCTGCGTCCCTTCGAGCGCCCCGAGGAGCTGGCCGCGCGCGCCGAGGAGATCTTCGCCCGGGTCGACCCCGAGTTCGCCGCGCAGTTCCGCTTCCTGCGCGAGGAGGGGCTGCTCGACCTGGCCAGCCGCAAGGGCAAGGCCCCCGGCGGCTACCAGGCCACGCTGACGGAGCGGCGCTGGCCCTTCATCTTCATGAACGCGGTGGGGCGGGACACCGACGTCCTCACCCTGCTCCACGAGGGCGGGCACGCCTTCAACGCCCTGGCCGTCCGCGAGGAGCCGCTGCTGGCCTACCGCCACCCGCCCATGGAGTTCGCCGAGGTGGCGTCCATGGCCATGGAGCTGCTCACCGCCGACCACCTCGACCCCTTCTACCCGGACCCGGAGGAGCGGCGCCGCGCCTACCGCCACCGCCTCGAGCGCGTCATCCGCCTCCTCCCCTGGGTGGCCACCATCGACGCCTTCCAGCACTGGGTCTACACCCACCCGGGGCACAGCCGCGAGGAGCGGCGCGCCGCCTGGGTGGCCGCCTACCGCCGCTTCCACCCCGCGGTGGACTGGACGGGGCTCGAGGAGCCGCTCGGGGCGCTGTGGCACGCCCAGCTCCACCTCTTCCTGGCGCCCTTCTACTACATCGAGTACGGCATCGCGCAGCTGGGGGCGCTGCAGGTGTGGCTGCGGGCGCGGGCGGACTACCGCGACGCGGTGCGGCGCTACCGCGAGGCGCTGGCCCTGGGCGGGGCCGCGCCGCTGCCGGCCCTCTTCGCGGCGGCGGGGGCGCGCTTCGCCTTCGACGCCGGCACCGTGGCGCCGCTGGCCGAGGCCCTCAGCGCGGAGCTGGACGCGCTCGGGGAGCCCTGAGGGGCGAGGCCGCCCGGGCGCGAGGCCGGCGCCCGCCGGCGGGCCGCGGGGCGCGGACCGGGCCGCCGTCGGACCGGCTCAGCGGAAGGTGCGCAGCATCGGCTCCAGGTCGACGTCGGCCAGCTCGTGGTCCCACATGGGGAGCCGCTGCTGCGGCTTCTTGCGCCGCGGGCGCCGGTAGATCACCCCCAGCGGCAGGCGCCCGCGCGCCTCGAAGTCGTCCAGCAGCCGGAAGGCCGCCTGCAGGTCGGCGGGGTCGTGGTCGGGCGGGACGAGCTCGACGTGCTGCTTGAACCAGTCGTAGGTGTTGAACTTGTTGTAGGTCACGCAGGGCGAGAAGTCGTTCACGAAGGCGAACCCCGGGTGCTCGATGGCCTCCACGTAGACGTCGGCGCTGTGCCGGGGGTCGCCGCTGAAGGACTGGGCGACGAAGGTGGCCCCGGCGGCCAGGGCCAGCCGCAGGGGGTTGAAGGCCGGCGGGGACTCCTCGCTGAACTCCTCCTGGGGCTGCCCCAGCCCGCCGGTGGGGGAGCGCTGCCCGGTGGTCAGCCCGTAGACGCCGTTGTCCATGACGATGAGGGCGACGTTGGGGTCGCGGCGGCAGGCGTGGACGAAGTTCTCCACGCCGATGGCGAAGGTGTCCCCGTCGCCGGCCAGCGCGATGACGCGCAGCTCGGGGTTGGCCATGGTCACCCCCACGGCGTAGGCCAGCGGCCCGCCGTGGGTGCCGTGCAGAGCGTTGCCGTTCAGGTAGTTGCGGATCTGCCCGGAGCAGCCGATGCCGCCGATGAGCAGGACCTCGTGGGGCATGAGCTCCAGCCGGGTGAGCGCCATCTTCACCGCGTTCAGCACCGCGTAGTCCCCGCACCCGGGGCACCACTGGATGCGGTGGCGCGGGACGGCGTTCTCCTCCCACACCTTGCTGATGGGCGTGCGTGCGGCAGGCTTCGTGCTCATGGTGGGTCCGTCCTCACTCAGTCGCCCTCGTGGGCCTCCACGGTCACGGGCACGAACTCCGAGACGCGGAACTCCGTGGCCCCGTTGCGCAGGATCTCCCGCACCCCCCGGATGATGTCGGAGACGTAGAAGACCCGCCCGTTGTACTTGAGGATGCGGCGGGTGGGGAGCAGGCAGCGCTCCTGGAGCAGGTCGGCCAGCTGCCCCGACCAGTTCTGTTCGCAGACGATGATGGCCGCGGCGTCCGCCAGGACCGGCCGCACCAGGTGCGTGGGGAAGGGCCACAGGTGCGTCAGGTGGACCACCGCCACGTCCAGCCCGTCGGCGCGGAGGCGCTCCCGCGCCTCGAGCAGGACCGGCTTGGTGGAGCCCCACCCCACCAGCACCGGGTTCCCGCGCGGGGTGCCGACGACCTGGGGCCCGCGGGCGTCCTCCTGCAGGTAGGTCTCCAGCTTGCGCATGCGCTTGTCCATCATGGCCGCGCGCTTGGGCGGCTCGGTGGTGACGAAGCCGAACTCGTCGTGCTCCGTCCCGCTCACCTTGAAGATGCCGCCCCGCGTGCCGGGGAAGATGCGCGGGGAGATCCCCGACTCGGTGATGGCGTAGCGCCGGTATCCGTCGCGGCGCAGCTCCGCCTCGGTGAGCACGCCCTCCCGGTGGGGCGGCATGCGGTGCTCCAGGAAGAAGGCCTCGGGGACGGTCTTGCGCACCTCGGCCAGGGTCAGGTCGGTGAGGACGAAGACCGGGCACTGGTACTTGTCGGCCAGGTAGAAGGCCTCCTGGATCATCGTGTAGCACTCCTCCAGGGTGGAGGGGGCCAGCACGATGCGGGGGAAGTCCCCGTGGCCGGCGCCGATCATCATCCGCAGGTCGGCCTGCTCCGTCTTCGTCGGCATCCCGGTGGAGGGGCCGGCGCGCTGCGCGTTCACGACCACCAGCGGGATCTCCCCCGCCCCGGCCAGGCCGAACTCCTCCACCTTGAGGGAGATGCCCGGGCCCGAGGAGGCCACCATGGCGCGCACCCCGGCCAGGCTGGCCCCCAGGGCCGCGCGGATCGACTCCCGCTCGTTCTGCCCCTGGAGCGACCGTCCCTGGTAGCGCGGCAGCCACCGCTCCATGAAGGCCAGGAGCGGCGAGGCCGGGGTGATGGGGTAGCCGGCGTAGAAGCGGCACCCGGCCTGGATCGCCCCCATGCCCAGGGCCTCGCTCCCCGAGACGAGGAGGCGCCGCTCCCCGTTGGTGGGGACGGGCTCCAGGCGGTAGCCGACGTCCCGCCACCCCTGGGCGGCCAGGACCTGCTCGATGACCTCGCGCCCCCGGCGCGCCGCCTCCAGGTTCAGGTCGACGAGCTCCCGGCCCTTGCGCAGGAAGCGCTCCTCCAGGAGCTGCCGGAGGTAGGCCTGGTCCATGTCGAACTCCAGCAGGCGGAAGAGCGCCCCGGTGACCACCATGTTCTTCACGACCTCGCGCCGCAGCTCGCGCAGGGCGATCTGCCGGGCCGGCAGCGGGAAGACCTTGACCCCGCGCGCCACCAGGTCGTCCACCGGCACCTCCCCGGTGGAGGAGTCGTAGAGCAGCACCCCGCCGTCGCGGAGGTGCGGGCCGTGGCGCAGGATCGTGTCGCGGTTGGGTTGGCGCGGCACGTCGGGGTTGGCGTCGAACTCCAGGGCCATGAGGATGTCGACGAGGTTGTCGCCGTGGGAGAGCGGCGGGGTGGCGCTGATGACCAGCGGGTCGAACTGGTGCGCGCCGTAAATGGTGGAGGCGTAGTTGCGCTCGTTGGCCAGCACGTAGAGCCCGGCGCGGGTGAGGATGCGGCCGACGACGTCCACCACCGTGCCGACGCCGTCCCGCAACTGCACCCCGCCGACCAGGAGCTTCAGGCGGTTCGTCACCACCGCTCGATCCGTCCCTCCCTCGCTGCGCGTGAACGGCCCTGCCCCGCGGGCGAGAAAAACGCCCGGCCAGACCGCCGGCGGGCGTCTATGCGCAATCTATCGCATCCGCGACGGGCTTGCAAACGCGGGGAGGCGGGCGTGCAGGCGCGGGGGGCGCTGGCCGGCGCGGGCCGACGCAAGAGTGCGGGCCCGGCGCGGCGAAGATGCGCAGGCGGATGCGCACCGACCTGCGCCAGCGCTACGACGAGGACCTGGCCCTCGTGCGCGGCACCGCCGGCTGGCTGGCGGTGCTCGGGCTGGCCGTCGCCCTCCTCCTCTTCCCCCTCTATGCCCCGGGCTACCTCCTCTTTACCGCCGTGCTGGCGGCCACCCACGTCATCGTGGCGGTCGGCCTCACCCTCCTCACCGGGTACACGGGGCAGATCTCCCTCGGCCACGCCGCCTTCGTGGCCATCGGCGCCTACACCACGGGCGTGCTGGGGCGGGGGGTGCCGGCGCTCCCCGGGCTGGCCGGAGGATTACCCTGGTGGGTGACCTGGCCGCTCGCCGGCCTCGTCGCCGCCAGCTTCGGCGCGCTCGTGGGGCTGCCGGCGCTGCGGCTCACCGGCCCCTACCTGACCATCGCCACCCTGGGGTTCGGCATCGCGGTGAACCAGGTGCTGACCAACTGGGAGGCGCTCTCCGGCGGGCGCATGGGCCTGCCCATCCCCCGGGTCACCCTGGGGCTGGGGGGTCTCAGCCCGGACCGGCAGCTCGCCTACCTGGCCCTGGGGACGGCGGCGGTGCTCGTCTGGGTGGCCGTCAACCTGGCCCGCTCCCACGTCGGGCGGGCCTTCGTGGCCATCCGCGACAGCGACATTGCCGCCGAGGTCATGGGCGTCCACCTCACCCGGTACAAGACCCTGGCCTTCGCCCTCAGCGCCTTCTACGCCGGGGTGGGCGGCGCGCTCTTCGCCCAGGCGCTGCGCCACATCGAGCCGCAGATGTTCACGCTCTTCGAGTCGATCTACTACTTCGCCATGATCGTCGTCGGAGGGCTCGCCACCATCCCGGGGGCGGTGATCGGCGCCGTGATCCTGACGCTGGTCCCGCAGTGGCTCACGGCGGCGCGGGAGTGGCAGCCGGTGGTCTACGGGGCGGCCATCATCCTGATGATGGCGGTGGAGCCCCAGGGGCTCTACGGCCGCTGGCTGCGCATCCGGGCCTACCTGAAGACGTGGCCCCTGTGAGGGTGCGGCCGGGATGGAGCGGATGTGCCGGACGTGAGCCAGGTGGGGCGGTCGTGAACCCGGTGTGCCGGACGTGAGCCAGGCGGCGCAGCTGCTCGTGGGCGGGCTGGCCGCGGGCACGCTCTACGCGCTCATGGCCCTGGGCATCGTCCTGCTCTACCGCGCCTCGCGGGTGCTGAACTTCGCCCACGGCGACCTGGCCACGGCCGCCACCTTCGTCGCCTTCACGCTGATGGCGGGCGGGTGGGGGTTCCCGCTGGCCACCACCGCCGCCCTGGCCGCGGCGGGGACCTTCGCCGCCGGTTTCTACCTGGTGGTCCTGCGCCCGGCCCGGGAGGCGACGCTGCTCGGGCGGATCGTCGTCACGTTGGGCCTGGCCCTGGTGCTGAACGGCCTGACCACGGCGGTGTGGGGCGCGGAGACCAAGGTCTTTCCCTTCCCTCTCTCCGACACGCGCGTCTACCGCCTGGGCGGCGTGGTGGTGAGCCAGCTCAGTCTGGGCCTCCTGGGTGCCGGCCTGGTCCTGGTGGCCGCGCTCTACCTGGTCGTGCAGCACACGCGCGTGGGGCTGGCCATGCGCGCCGTGGCCCAGCACGTGGAGGCGGCGCAGGCGCTGGGCATCCCGGCCCGCCGCATCCTGGCCTTCACCTGGGGGCTGGCCGGGGCTCTCGGCGCCGGCGCCGGGATCCTCACCGCCCCGGCCACGCTGCTCGACCCGGCGATGATGCTCGACCCCTTCCTCAAGGGGTTCGCGGGGGCGGTCCTCGGCGGGATGGACAGCCTGCCGGGGGCCGTGCTGGGCGGGCTGTGCCTGGGCGTCCTGGAGGCGCTCTTCGCCGGGTACGTCTCGGTGAAGTTCAAGACGACCTTGGCCTTCCTGGTGATCGTCCTCACCCTGATGGTCCGCCCCGAAGGGCTGCTCGGACGCGAGGTCCGCCGACGGGCCTGACCCACGAGGCAGCGGTTGCGCGGAAGACCGCTGTACCCAGCTCACCGCTCCGTCATCCCGTCCCCCCAGGTGCGGCCGCCGTCATCACTGCGGTAGACCAGTCCCTGCCCGCGGCGCTTCATCCAGATGGCCAGGACGCGGGTGGGCCGGGCCGGGCTGACCGCGAGGGCCACTGCGTTCGCTCCGGGGAAGGGGAGCTTCGTCCAGGTCGCCCCGCCGTCGGTGCTCTTGAAGAGACCTCCATTGGTGCCGGCGTACACGGTGTTGCGGGACAAGGGATCCACGGCGAGGGCAAAGACCGTGCTGGAGACGCGACCCGTGGCCGACGCGGTCCAGGTCGCCCCGCCGTCGGTGCTGCGCATGACGCCGCCGCGCATGCTGCCTGCGTACACCGTCTCGGGCTGACCGCCGGCGGCGGCCAGCGCCATGACGTCGGGCGGCAGGGCCGCGGGCACCGCCATCCACCGGCGCCCCCCGTCCTCGCTGCGAAAGAGCCCGTGACCGACGACGAAGGCGTAGAGGCGGTCCGGGTTGTCTGGGCTCATCGCCAAGCCGTGGATGTCCGTGTAGGGGAGGTCGTGCTCCACGGCCCGCCACGTGCGGCCCCCGTCGCCGCTGGCCTGGAAGATGAGGTGCCCGGCCAGGTAGATGCGCCGTCCGTCGCGCCGGTGGACCGCCAGTCCCATGGCGTCGAAGTTGGGACGCTCGACGAGCGCCTGCCACGTGCGCCCGCCGTCATCACTGCGCAGGATGCCGTTGTGGTGGCCAAGAACGACGACGTCGGGGTCGTCGGGGGCGAAGGCCAGGGCGTGGAAGTCCGGCGTGTGGAGCACCGCCAGCGGGTCGGCGCTCCCCTCGCCGCCTCTGCTTCCCCACAGCCAGACGCCCGCGATGGCCAGGAGGACGGCCCCCAGCGTAGCCGCTCCAGCGGCCCACCGACGCCGCGGCGGGGCTTGGCGGGCCCCACGCCTCCATCCGGTTCGCGTCGATTTCGCCACTGGGAACACCTGACGCCCCCTGCCGGGAACCGGGGAGAGTGTGTCAATGAAGTGACATTGCCACCATAGTATAGGGGGTCAGGTTCCGGAACCGAATGCCGCCAGGCCGAGGGGGCATGGGGGAGGATGACGAACAGGGACTGCACCCCGGCCGACGGGGAGGGCGGACAGCTCCATCGGGGAGGGATCCGGTCATGCGAGATCTGAGGACAGGGGCGCTCGGGCTCCTCGTCGTCACCCTGCTGCTCCTGGGGGCTCCGGGCCAGGCGCAGGAACGCGGCGTCACCCCCACCGAGATCCTGCTCGGGTCGACGGTGCCGCTGTCCGGCCCCGCGGCCTACTGGGGGATCGGGGTGGGGCGCGGTATGGAAGTCTACCTCGCGCTGCTCAACGCCCAGGGCGGGATCAACGGCCGCCGCATCACCCTGGTGCTGCGGGACGACGCCTACCTGCCGCCGCGGGCCGTGGCGAACGTGCGGGAGCTGGTGGAGCGGGTGGGGGTCTTTGCCATCGTGGGGATGATCGGCACGGCCAACGCCTTCGCCGCCCGCGACTACGTGGTGGAGAGCCAGACGTTGTGGATCACCCCCACCACCAGCGACATCTGGGCGGGGTTCCGCGGGCGCAAGTACCTCTTCGTCACCTACCCCTCCTACGTGCACGAGGCGCGCATCCTCACCGAGTTCGCCGCGCAGCGCCTGAACGTGCGGCGCATCGCCGTCTTCTACCAGAACGACCTGTACGGACAGCAGCTCCTGCTGGGGGTCAAGCGCGCCTCCACCACCGCCCGCGTCCGGGTGGTGGGCCAGACCTCCTACGAGGTGACGGACGCCGACGTGAGCGCCCAGGCGGTGCGGCTGCGCGAGTCGGGGGCGGACGCCGTCTTCCTGGCGGCCACGCCCCGCCACGGCGCGCTGATCGTCCGGGAGATGGCCCGGCTGGGCTTCCGGCCGCAGCTGCTGGCCACCTTCACCCTGGGCGACCCGATCATGTTCCAGCTGGCCGGGGACGCCTGGAACGACGTCTACTCGACGGCCTACTTCCCCCTCCCGGGGCACGGCGACGCCCGGGTGGACGCCCTGCTGGAGCGGCTGGGGCGCGCCGCCCCGGAGCTGGTGCGCCAGAACCCCTACAACGTGCTGGCCGGAGTCTCGTTCATCGAACCCCTGCTGGAGGGGCTCCGCCGGGCCGGCCGCGAGGTGACCAAGGACCGCGTGGTGACGGAGCTGGAGCGCCTGCGCAACTGGGACGGCGAGGTCATCCGCGGGGTGACCTTCGGGCCGGAGCGGCGCCAGGGGATCACACGCCTCTACATCGTCCGGGCCACCAACCGGCAGTACGTGAAGGTGACGGACTGGATCAGCTACCCGGTGCAGTACTGACCGGCACGGCCCGGCGGGGTCGGCGGCGGGATCGGTCGGGGTCGGTGAGGCGGCGGCCGTGAGCGGCGAGCCACCGCTGCTGGAGATCCGCGACCTGGCCCTCGCCTTCGGCGGCGTCCAGGCGCTGGCGGGGGTGGACCTCACGGTCGCCCCGCGCGCGCTCGTCTCCCTCATCGGGCCCAACGGCGCCGGGAAGACCACCCTCTTCAACTGCGTCTGCGGCCTCTACCGGCCCGACCGCGGCACCATCCGCCTGCGCGGCGTCTCCCTGGTCGGCCGGCGCCCCGACGAGGTGGCGCGCCTGGGGGTGGCCCGCACCTTCCAGAACCTCGAGCTCTTCCGCCACGCCACGGTCCTGGACAACGTCCTGCTGGGACGCCACCTGCACATCCGCACCCCCCTGCTGGCGGCGGCCTGCGCCACGCCGGGGTGGCGGCGCGAGGAGGTGCGCCACCGCCGCCGCGTCGAGGAGATCCTCGACCTCCTCGACCTGCAGGCGGTGCGCCACCGCCGAGTGGGCGACCTGCCCATCGGACAGCAGCGCCTCGTGGAGCTGGCCCGGGCGCTGGCCCTGGAACCGGTGCTGCTCCTGCTGGACGAGCCCTCCGCCGGGATGACGGCGGAGGAGAAGGCCGAGCTGGTCTTCCGCATCAAGGACGTGCAGGAGGCCTGGGGGGTGGCCGTGGTGCTGGTCGAGCACGACCTGCGCCTGGTGATGGAGGTCTCGGAGCGCGTCACGGTCCTCGACCACGGCGTGCGCATCGCCGAGGGGACGCCCGAGGAGGTCCAGCGCCACCCCGAGGTCATCCGCGCCTACCTGGGGGCCTCGCCGGCGGCGGCCTCGGCGCGGTGAGCGGGATGGCGGGCCCGGAACCGGGCGGCGCAGCCCTCCGGGCGCGGCAGGCCCCGCCGCTGCTGCAGGTGCACAATGTCGAGACCACCTACTACGGCCGCCTCACCGTCCTGCACGGCGTCTCCCTCACCGTCCACGCCGGGCAGATCGTGGCGCTGCTGGGGAGCAACGGCGCCGGCAAGAGCACGCTGCTGCGCACCGTCATGGGCTACCTGCCGGGGCAGCCGGCGAAGGGGAGCGTGGTGGTGGCCGGCCGGCGCGTGAACGGGTGGGAGCCCGAGGACGTGGCGGCCCTCGGGGTGGGCTACGTGCCGGAGGGCCGCGGCATCTTCCCCGACCTCACCGTGGAGGAGAACCTGCGGCTGGGCGCCTTCCGGCGGCGCGACGCGGCGGTGGCCCGTGACCGCGCCTGGGTGGAGCACCTCTTCCCCGTCCTGGCGGAACGGCGCCGCCAGCCCGCCGGGACGCTCTCGGGGGGCGAGCAGCAGATGCTGGCCATCGCCCGGGCGCTGCTCGGCCGCCCGCGGCTGCTCATGCTGGACGAACCGTCGCTGGGCCTGGCCCCGCTGGTGGTGGCGGAGATCTTCCGGGCGCTGCGCGAGGTGCACGCCGCCGGGACGGCCCTGCTGCTGGTGGAGCAGAACGCGCGGCTGGCCCTCGAGCTGGCCGAATGGGCCTACGTGCTGGAGGGCGGGCGCGTCGTGCTCGACGGGCCGGCAGCGCGCCTGCGCGAGGACCCGAACGTGCAGGAGCTCTACCTCGGCGTCACCCGCGAGCCCTCGGTCAAGGGCTACCGCCGCTACCGCCTGCGTCGCCGCTGGTCCTGACGCCCCGCCGCGGGGCGGGCCGGCGCGCCCCGGCCGCCCCTACTGCGCCCACCCCCACTCCGGCGCGTTCCAGGTGATGCCGGAGAAGCCCCCGGGCTTGACGTTGCGCAGCGCCTTCTTGGCCGTGGTCAGGTAGAGGCGGAAGTACAGCGGGATCACGGGCAGATCCTCCGCCACCAGCTCCTGCTGCCGCCGCAGGAGCTGGATGCGCCGCGCCTCGTCCAGCTCCTCGGCGATCTGGTCGAGCAGGCGGTCGTTCTCGGCGTTCCGCCACCCCATGTGGTTGCCCCCCTCGAAGTTGTTGGCCTCGCTGGGGATCTGGCTGGAGTGGAAGAACGAGCCCAGCGTGGTGGGGCCGAAGAAGTTGGCGTACATGGTGATCTGGTAGGTGCGCCGGCGGATGATCTGCCCGATGAGCACCGAGGCCGGGACGTTGTTGATGCGCAGGTCGATTCCCACCTGGCGCAGCTGCGCCTGCATGATCTGCTCGACCTGCTCGCGCACCGCATTGCCGGCGGTGGAGATGATGGTCAGCTCCAGCCGCTTCCCCGCCGGCGAGCGCATGATGCCGTCGGGGCCGGGGGTGAAGCCGGCCTCCTGCAGGAGCTGGCGGGCCCGCGCCGGGTCGTAGGCGTACTTGCGCACGTTGGGGTGGTGGGCCGGGTGGGCCGGCGGGAGCCAGGTGTGGGCCACCGGCTGCTTGCCCTGGAAGAGGCGCGCGGTGATCTCCTCCCGGTTGATGCCGTGGGCCAGCGCCTGGCGCACCCGCTTGTCCCGCAGGAACTCGTCGTCCAGGTTGAGGTTCAGCCGCTCCCAGATCAGCCCCTGGGTGTAGTGGGCGGCGATCTGGGGGTTGCGCCGCTCGATCTCCACCATCTGGTCCAGGGAGAAGTTGTTGGTCGTGGCCGTGACGTCGATCTGCCCCGCGATGACGTTGGCCTGCAGGACGGTGCTGTCGAGGATGAAGCGGAAGACCAACCGCTTGATGCGCGGCCGCCCCTCCGGGAACCGGTCGTAGGCCTCCAGCGTCATGTGGCTGCCCCGCACCCACTCGACGAAGCGGTAGGGGCCGTTGCCCACCGGCTCGTGCGCCTGGCGGTGCGCCTTCAGGCGGGAGGGGTCGCGCAGGTACTCCGCCTCCAGCACGTGCTTGGGCAGGATCTGGTGGCCCAGGTTGGCAAAGGGGTAGGCCTCGTTCCACTGCACCACCAGGGTGTAGGGGTCGTTGGGGTTGGGAACGAGCATGTGGTCGATCTTGCGCAGCTCGAAGCGGCTGAGGGTGGGGCTGCGCGGGTTGCGCAGCATCAGGTAGGTCCACGAGGCGTCCAGCGCGGTGACCGGCCGGCCGTCGTGCCAGGTGTAGCCGCGCTTGAAGCGGTAGGTCACCCGCATCTTCTTGCCGGGGAGGATCTGCCAGTCGCCGTCGCGGATGGTCGGCAGCTTCTCCACCAGTTGCGGGAAGGTCTGGCCCTTGTCGTTGTAGCGGACCATGTAGGCGTAGAGGACGTCCTGGATCTCCCCCGAGACCTGCATGGCGGAGAAGAGCAGGGCGTCGGGCTCCTGCGCCACCCCGATCACCACCGTGTCGGGGACCGGGGGCGCCGCCGTGGTGGGGGCAGAGACCAGGGCGATGAGGACCAGGGAGGCGAGCACCATCGCGGCGAGGCGGGCGGGGACGACCATCACGGACCCTCCGGCGTCCACCGGCAGCTCGGGCCGGGCGCGACGCCGACAGCACCATTCGAACCGCCCGTGGAGCTCTCCTGCCGGGCTCCAGGGGAGAAGGGCCTCCGAGGCGAATGAAGCACTCGGATGGTTCGTCGGGGAGGTGGCTGGAGGGTGGTAGTGGTGAGGAAGGCACTGGTGGTGACGGTCACGCTCGGCGTTGTCGCTGCGCTCGCGCTTGGCGAGGCCCGGGCGCAGGCGGAGCGACGCGGCGGGACGATCCGGGTGGGGATCACCCAGGAGATCCTCAACCTCGACCCGCACGTGGCCACGGCCTTCTCCTCGTTCCAGGTGCTGGACCTGGTCTACGAGTCGCTGCTGCGGCTCAACCCGCGCACGCTGGCCCTCGAGCCCAACCTGGCCCAGTCGTGGAGCGTCTCGCCCAACGGGCTCGAGTACACCTTCACCCTGCGCCGCGACGCCACGTTCCACGACGGCAGCGCGGTGGACGCCAGCGACGTGAAGTACACCATCGAGCGCATCCTCAACCCGGCCACCCGCTCGCCGCAGGCCAGCTTCCTGGGGCCGGTGCGCGAGGTCACCGTGGTGAGCCCCTTCGTCGTGCGCATCACGCTGGCGCAGCCCTTCGCCCCGCTGCTCTCCGTGCTGGCGGACAACCGCCGCTCCGGCATCGTGCCGGTGAACTTCGAGGAGAAGGTGGGCACCCCGCAGACGCGCACGCTGGGCAGCGGCCCGTACCAGCTGGCCGAGTTCGCCGCCACCGGCGTGCGCCTGGTGCGCCACGAGCGCTACTGGCGCAAGGACGCCGAGGGGACGCGCCTGCCCTACGCCGACGCCGTCGTCTTCCGCGTCATCCCCGACCCGGCCACCCTGCGGGCGGCGGTGCGCGCCGGCGAGGTGGAGATGATCATCGGCTTCGGGGTGGACGTGACCGCGGCGCGCACCCTGCGCGACGTGGCGGGGCTGCGGGTGGTCTCCACCCCCGACCTCTCCTACAGCCTGGTGGGGCTGCAGGTGGAGCGAGGGCCGCTGGCCGACGTGCGCGTGCGCCAGGCCCTCAGCCTGGCCACCGACCGGCAGAAGGTCGTCGAGCTGGTCTACTCGGGACGGGCGGCGGTGGGCGGGCCGCTGCCGCCCACGCTGGAGGAGTGGGCCCCGCTGCCGCCGGGACGCCTCCCCCACTACCGCCCTGACGTGGGGCGGGCCCGCCAGCTGCTGGCCCAGGCCGGGCAGCCGCGCCTGGCGCTGCGCATGATGCCCATCCCCACCGTGCCGGAGGCGGTGCAGATCGCCCAGGTGCTCAAGGAGCAGTGGGCCCAGGCGGGGGTCACCGTGGAGCTGGAGCAGGTGGACTTCGCCACCTTCCTGGCGCGCTGGCGGGGCAGCCAGTTCGACACCTTCGTCTCGCTCAACGGCGGGGCCACCGACCCCGACATCCACCTGTACCGCCACCTCCACTCCACCGGCAGCACGAACGTCTTCAAGTTCAAGGACCCGACGCTGGACCAGCTCCTGGACCAGGCGCGCGCCACCCCGGACCCCAGGCGCCGCGTCCAGCTCTACGTCCAGGCCCAGCAGCGCATCGCCGACCAGGTGCCCTTCCTCTTCATCGCCTACGCCGACCTCTTCGCGGTCATGCGCACGCAGCTGCAGGGGTTCGTCCTCACCTCCACGCGCTCGATGGCCCCGCTGGCGGAGAGCTGGGTGACGGCGAGCCGGTAGGCCCGCGCGGGTCGCGGTCGCGGTCCGTGGACCGGGGCCCGCGCGCGTCCCATGCAACGCTACCTGGCCCAGCGCCTCCTCCTGCTCCTCCCCGTCCTGCTGGTCATCTCCATGCTGGTCTTCGGGTTGATGCACCTCATCCCCGGGGACCCGGCGCAGGTGCTGCTGGGCTTCGAGTCCACCGATCCCGAGCAGCTGGCCCGCGTGCGCCGCGACCTGGGACTCGACCGGCCGGTCCCGGTCCAGTACCTGCGGTGGATGGGACGGCTGCTGCGCGGGGACCTGGGCACCTCGGTGCGCACCGGCCGTCCCATCGCCGACCTGGTGGGGGAGGCCCTCCCCTACACGCTGGAGCTGGCCGCCTACGGGCTGGGGCTGGCCGTGGCCCTGGCCCTGCCGCTGGGGGTCGCCGCCGGCACCACGCGCTCCCGCCTGGCCGACGCGGCGATGCAGACCTTCACGCTGCTCGGCCTCTCCCTGCCGGCCTTCTGGGTGGGGGCGGTGCTCATCCTCACCTTCAGCGTCCACCTGCGCTGGTTCCCCGTGCTGGCCTACCCGCCGCTGTGGCGCGACCCGCTGGGCAACCTCTGGGGCTTCTTCCTCCCGGCGCTCACGCTGGCCGTGCCCAACGCGGCGGCCATCGCCCGCATGGTGCGGGCGTCCCTGGTGGGGGTGCGCGGGGAGGAGTACGTCACCGTGGCCCGGGCCAAGGGGCTGGGGGAGGTGGCGGTGGTGCGCCGGCACATGCTGCCGAACGCCCTCATCCCCGTGGTGACCCTCATCGGGATCGTGGCCGGCTACCTGGTGGGGGGGTCGATCGTGGTGGAGCAGGTCTTCGCCATCCCGGGGTTGGGGCGGCTGGGGCTGCTGGCCATCGTGCAGCGGGACTACCCGGTGCTGCAGGCGGTGGTGCTGCTGGTCACCGGCCTCTTCGTCCTGATCAACCTGGCGGTGGACCTGGCCTACGTCCTGCTCGACCCGCGCATCCGCTATGGCTGAGGGCATGGCTGAGGGCGCCGCCTCCCGCCCCGCCCTGAGGGCCGTCCGGCCGTCCGCCGGCCCCCTGCGCCTGGTCCGCCGCGCCCCGAAAGCCGCCACGGGGGCGGCGCTGCTCCTGGCGGTCCTCGCCGCGGCGCTGCTCGCGCCCGTGCTCGCCCCCTTCCCGGTGACCGAGATGCACCCGGAGGCGCGCTTCGCGCCGCCCGGCCGCCCCTACCTGCTCGGCACCGACTTCTACGGCCGCGACCTGCTCAGCCGCATCCTGTGGGGCTACCGCACCTCGCTGGCGGTGGCGGCGCTGGCCGTGGCCTTCGCCCTGGCGCTGGGCGGCACCCTCGGGGTGGTCGCCGGCTTCGTCGGCGGAGCCGTCGACACCGTCATCATGCGGGTGATGGACGTGGCCTTCGCCTTCCCCGTGCTGCTGCTGGCCATCACCATCGTGGTGATCCTGGGCCCGGGGATCGCCACCACCGTGCTGGCCATCGGCCTGGTCTACGTCCCCATCTTCGCCCGCATCGCCCGCGGCCCCACCCTGGTGGTGACGGCGCAGGCCTACGTGGAGGCGGCGCGGGCGCTGGGGCAGCGCCCGTCGCGCATCGTCACCCGCCACGTCATGCCCAACGCCGCCACGCCGGTCCTGGTGCAGGCCACCATCAACCTGGCCACGGCCATCCTCTTCGAGTCGGCGCTGAGCTTCCTCGGCCTGGGCACCCAGCCGCCGTATCCGTCGCTGGGGCTGATGGTCAGCGAGGGGCGCAATTACCTGGAGGTGAGCCCCTGGCCGACGCTGGGCCCGGGGCTGGCCATCGTCGTGGCCGTGCTGGGGATCAACCTGCTCGGCGACGCGCTGCAGGAGCTCCTCGACCCGCGCCTGCGCCCCACCTGGACGGCGGCGTGACGGCGCGGCGCGACGGACGCCTGACCCCGGTGGAGGCCCTGCTCGCGGAGGCCATCGCGCGCGGCGTCTTCCCGGGGGCGGTCCTGCACGTGCGCCAGGACGGGCGGGTGGTCCACCACCGAGCCTTCGGCTGGGCGCAGGTCGTCCCCCACCGGCGGCCCATGACCGCCGGGACCCTCTTCGACCTGGCCTCGCTCACCAAGCCCGTCACCGCCACGGCGGTGCTGCAGCTGTGGGAGCGCGGGGCGCTGGACATCGACCGTCCCGTGGCGGCCTGGCTGCCCGCCTTCGCGCAGGCCGGCAAGGGGGCGGTCACGGTGCGCCACCTGCTCACCCACACCTCCGGGCTGCCGGCGTGGATCCGCCTCTACCTGCGCGCCGCCACAGCGGAGGCGGCGGTCGCCCAGATCTGCGCCACACCGCCGGCGGCGCCGCCGGGGACGCGCTTCGAGTACAGCGACCTGGGGTTCATCCTGCTGGGCGAACTGGTGCGGCTGGCCAGCGGCCTGCCGCTCGACCGCTACCTGGCCGCGCACGTGGCCCCGGTGCTGGGGTGGCGGCGGACGCGCTTCCGCCCGCCGCCGTCGTGGCGGCGGACCTGTGCGGCGACCGAGCTGGGCAATGGCTACGAAGAGGCGCAGGCGGGGGAGGAGGGGCCGGGCTTCCCGTGGCGTAGGGAGGTCATCGTGGGGGAGGTCCACGACGGCAATGCCCACTACGCCTTCGGCGGTGTGGCCGGGCACGCCGGGCTCTTCGGACCGGCCGAGGAGGTGGCGCGCCTGGGACAGGCCATGCTCGACGGGGGCGTGCTGGCGGGACGGCGGCTGCTCGCTCCATCCACCGTTGCCGAGGCGGTGCGCGACCATACCGGGGCCGCACTGGGCAGCGGGTGCGGCCTCGGGTGGCGCACCCGCACGGGCACGACCTTCATGGGCGAGGGCGCCTCGCCACGCGCCTTCGGCCACACCGGCTTCACCGGCACCTCCATCGTCGTCGACCCGGACCGCGCCCTCGTCGTCGTCCTCCTGACCAACCGCGTCCACCCCCGCGTCGACCCGGCCATCGAGACCTTCCGCGGCCCCTTCCACGACGCCCTCTACGGGGCGCTGCGCTGATGCGGCTGGCCCGCGTCCTGGACGCCATCGCCCGCAAGCCGGCGCGCACCGTCATCGGGCTCATCTCCGGCACCTCGGCCGACGCGGTGGACGCCGCGGCGGTGCGGGTGGAGGGGAAGGACCGGGCGCGGTGGGTGGCCACGCTGGCCACCGCCTCCTACCCCTACCCGCCGGAGGTGCGGGAACGGGTGCTGGCCCTCACCGCCGCGGGCTCGACGCGCGAGGTGTGCGAGCTGAACGTGGCGGTGGGGGAGGTCTTCGCCGAGGCGGCGCTGGGGGTGATGGCGCGCGTGGGCGAGGTGGACCTCATCGCCTCGCACGGGCAGACGGTCTACCACATCCCGCCCGGCCCCGGGCAGCCGGGGGCGACGCTGCAGATCGGGGAGCCGGCGGTCATCGCCGAGCGCACGGGGACGTGCACGGTGGCCCACTTCCGCGCCCGGGACATGGCCGCCGGCGGTCAGGGCGCCCCGCTCGTGCCGTACGCGGACTTCGTCCTCTTCGCCGACCGGACGCGCACGCGCATCGCCCAGAACATCGGCGGCATCGCCAACGCCACGGTGCTGCCGGCGGGAGCCGGGCCGGAAGAGGTCCTCGCCTTCGACACCGGCCCGGGGAACATGGTCATCGACCTGCTGGCGGAGATGCTGCTCGGGCGCGCCCTCGACGCGGACGGCCAGGCCGCCGCCCAGGGCACCGTGGACGAGACCCTGCTCGGCGACCTGCTGTGGGACGAGTACATCATCGCCCCGCCCCCCAAGAGCACCGGCCGGGAGCGCTACGGGCGTGCCTACGCCGAGGCGGTGCTGGCCCGGGCGCGGCGCAAGGACCTCTCCCCCCACGACGCCCTGGCCACGGTGACGGCGCTCACCGCCGAGGCCATCGTGCTGAACTACGAGCGGTTCATCTTCCCGCGCCACGACGTGCACGAGGTCATCGTCAGCGGCGGCGGGGTGCACAACCGCACCTTGATGGAGCGGCTGCGCCGGCGGCTGGCCCCGCGGGCGGTGCGGCGCGCCTCCGAGTTCGGGGTGGACGACGACGCCAAGGAGGCGGTGGCCTTCGCCATCCTCGGGCACGACGCCCTCCTGGGGCTGGCCACCAACATCCCGCGCGCCACCGGCGCGCGCCACCCCGTCGTGCTCGGGGCCATCTACCCGCCCAACCCGCCGTGACCGCTCCGTGACCGTCCCCCTCGACGCGCTGCCGCTGCCGGCCCTGCTGCGCCGCCTCCACGAGGAGGACCGCCGGGTGCTGCCGGCCGTGGAGCGCGTCCTGCCGCAGGTGGCGCGGGCGGTGCGCGCCGCCGTGGCGGCGTTGCGACGCGGCGGGCGGCTGATCTACGTGGGCGCCGGCACCAGCGGGCGCATCGGCCTGCTGGACGCCCTGGAGGTCCCGCCCACCTTCGGGGTCCGCCCGGAGACAGTGCAGGCGGTCGTGGCCGGCGGCATCGGCGCCACCGTGGAGGCCACCTCGCCGCTCGAGGACGACGCGGCGCTGGGGCGGCGGGAGATGCGGCGCCTGCGGGTGGGACGGCGCGACGTGGTGGTCGGCATCGCCGCCAGCGGCTCCACCCCCTTCACCGTGGCCGCGCTGGCCGAGGCACGCCGTCGGGGGGCCACGACGGTGGCGCTGGCGGCCCGCCCGCGCACGCCGCTCGTGCGCGCGGCCAACATCGCCATCGTGCCCCAGACCGGCGAGGAGGCGGTGCGCGGCTCGACGCGCCTCAAGGCCGGCACGGCGCAGAAGCTCGTCCTGAACATGCTGAGCACGGCCACGATGGTGCGGCTGGGGCACGTCTACGGCGACCTGATGGTGGGGGTGCGGCCGCTGAACGCCAAGCTGCGCGCACGGGCCCGCGCGATCGTGGCGCAGGCCGCCGGGGTGCCGCCGCGCACCGCTGCGCGCCTGCTGGCGGCGGCGGGCGGCGAGGTGAAGACGGCGATCGTGATGGCGCGGCTCGGCACGGACGCGGAGGAGGCCCGCCGCCGCCTGCGCCGCGCAGGAGGCTCGATCCGGGTGGCGCTCGCCGGCGGGTCAGTCAGGGTGGCGTTCGGCGGCGGGGCGGTCCGGCTGGCGCTCGCCGGGAGGCCGTTGCGTCAGCGGGACCACAGGTCGGCGCGGGACGGTGGGCCGGCGCGGGCGCGCTTGGCCATCCGGGCTCGGCGCAGCCGCCGCACCGTTGCCGGCGGCGGGGCCATGCCCGCCAGGTCCATGGCCAGCAGCACCGCTCCCAGCGCCGGCGGGAGGACCGGCCGCCGCAGGCGCACCGGCACGCCGGCCTCGGCCAGGGCGGCGCGCAGCGGGGCGAGGAGAAGAGGGCCCGACTCGAAGACGCCGCCCACCGGGTAGAGGTCGGCCCGCGGCAGGTCCAGGCGGCGCACGACGGCCAGGGCCAGGGTGGCGAGCGCCTGCCCCGCCTCCCCCAGGATGGCCTGTGCCTGCACGTCCCCGCGCCGCGCCGCCTGCACCACCAGGGGGACGAGCGAGGCCAGCACCCTGCGCCCCTCCTCCCCGTACACCGCCCGCCGGATGGCCGGCCACGGGCCCAGCCGCGCCGCCACCGCCTCCTCCAGGCGCGTCGCCGGCCCGCGGCCGTCCTGCGCGCGCAGCGCCGCGGCCAGCGCCGCCCGCCCGATGGCCACGCCGCCGCCGGCGTCGTCGATCAGGAACCCGTAGCCGCCGGCGCGCGCCGTCCGCCCGGCAGCGTCGCGACCGAAGGCCACCGAGCCCGTGCCCGCCACCACCATCACCCCGGGGCGTCCCACCGTGGCCCCGGCGAACGCCACCTCGACGTCCCACGTCACCCGCAGCGCCTCCACCTGCGCGCCCTGTGCCCGTGCCGCCTCGCTGAGGAGTCTCGTGGCCAGCGCCGACTCCGGCGAGGCCGGTTCCAAGCCCGTCAGGCCGGCCACGGCGGCGCGCATGCGGCGCGCTCCCGATCCCCGCAGCGCCTCCCCGACCGCCTGGCGCAGCGCCTCGCGGGTCTGCCGCCGCCCCGCGGGGCGGTAGAGGTGGTCCACCGGCCCGGCCTGGCCCACACCCACCACGCGGCCGTGCAGGTCGGCGACGACGCAGCTCGTGGAGGTGGCACCGCCGTCGACCCCGAGGAAGAGGGGGACGCTCCCCGTCCGGATGCGGCCCATCGGGTTTCCCTATCGGCGCGGCGTGGCGGCGACGAACCGGCGCGTGAGGTGGACGGGGTCGGTGATGGCCCGCCCCACCACGACGGCGAACGCTCCCGCCTGAAACGCCCGCGCCACCTCCTCCGGGGTCCGATAGCGGCCTTCTGCGATCACCGGCACCTCGACCCGCCCGACCAGCACCTCGACCAGCGCCAGGTCCGGTTCCCCCGGCGGCGCCCCCGGCCCCGTGTACCCCGCGAGCGTCGTGGCCACCGCGTCGGCCCCGGCGGCGGCTGCGGCGATACCCTCCTCCACCGTGGAGACGTCCGCCAGGACCGGGCGGCCCAGCTGCGCGCGCACCGCGGCGATCAGCGCCGCCGCCTCCACCCCGCCGGGACGCGGCCGGGCGGTGGCGTCCACCGCCACCAGGTCGGCTCCGGCTTCCACGACCGCGCGCGCGTCCTCGAGGGTGGGCGTGATGTAAACAGGGGAGCCGGGGGAGGTCACCTTGCGCAGGCCGATGATGGGCAGGTCGAGGGCTGCCCGCACGACGCGGATGTCCTCCTCCCCGGCCAGGCGCAGGCCCGCGGCCCCGCCGGCGGCGGCCGCCTCGGCCATCGCCAGGATGCGCGCGGGGTCGCGGAACGGGTGCCCCGGCCGGGCCTGGCAGGAGACCACCAGCCCGCCACGCACCCGCTCGAGGACGGGGTGGAGCGCCCTCACCCCTTCACGGCGCCGGCGGTGAGGCCCCGGATGAACTGCCCGGAGAGGAGCGCGTAGGTGGCGATCACCGGGAGCGCGGCCAGGGTGAGGCCGGCGAAGAGCGTGGCCCAGTCGGTGAAGTACTGCCCGAAGAAGGTGGTCATCCCCAGCGGCAGCGTCTTGCGCGCGTCCGACTGGATGAAGACCAGCGGGAAGAAGACGTCGTTCCACACCGGGATGATGTTGTAGATGGCCACGATCACCAGGGCCGGGCGCACCAGCGGCAGCATGATGGTGGTGAAGATGCGCCACTCCCCGGCGCCGTCGATGCGCGCGGCGCTGTCCAGGTCCTGGGGCAGGGTGCGGAAGAACCCCGTGAGGATGAAGACGGCGCTCGGCAGCCCCGAGGCGGCGTAGATGAGGATCAGGGCCCACAGCGTGTCGAGGAGGTGGAGGTTGCGCATCAGCAGGAAGAGCGGGATCACCCCCAGCCGCAGCGGCAGCATCAGCCCGCTGAGGAAGTACAGGTAGAGGAGGTCGTTCCCGCCGAAGCGGAACCGCCCGAGCGCGTAGCCCGCCATGGCGCCCAGCACGAGGATCAGCAGCACCGCGGCCGCCGTGACGATCAGGCTGTTCTGCACGTACCGGGCGAAGTGGGCCTCCACCCACACCCGGGCGAAGTTCTCCAGGCGCCAGGCCTGCGGCAGCCCGAAGGGGTGCTGGAAGATCTCCCGCGTGGTCTTGAAGGCGGAGAGGACCATGATGACCATGGGCGCCAGGACGAGCAGGGCGTTGGCAGTCAGCACCAGCTGCCCGGCCCACGCCCAGCCGCGCGGGCGCCTCCGGCGCAGGCCCGCGGCCGCCACGTTCACGCGTACTCCACCTCCCGCCGTCGCAGCAGGACGGCGGCCACCGCCGAGACCGACCCCAACAGCGCGAACATCAGCACCGCGATGGCCGAGCCGATGCCGATGTCCTGCAGGCCGGTGTCCACTTCGCCGAAGGCGGTGCGGTAGAAGAGCAGCCCCAGCACGTCGGTGGCCCGGTCGGGCGCGCCGGCGACCCCCTGCATCACGTAGGGGAGCTCGAACCAGTTGAAGGCGCCAAGGAAGGTCAGGAGCACGATGATCGTCACCGCGGGGGCGAGCAGCGGCAGGACGACGTGCCGCACCGCCGCCCCCTCCCCGGCCCCGTCGATGCGCGCCGCCTCCAGGTACTCCTCGGGGATGGCGTGGATCGCCGCCAGGAAGACCAGCGTGGGGAAGCCCAGCCAGCGCCAGGCATTCACCAGGACGAGCGTGACCAGGGCCGTGTGCGGGTCGCCCAGCCAGGGGCGGGCCAGGTGGCCCACCCCGGCCAGCGCCAGGACCTTGTTCACCGCCCCAAAGACGGGGTTGAGGAAGAGCAGCCACAGGAAGCCCACGATGACGAGCGACAGGGTCACGGGGAGGAAGAAGATGACCCGGTACACCCGCGCCCCCCAGGGATCCCGCGCCAGCAGCAGGGCCAGCCCCAGGGCCGTCCCGTTCTGGACGACCATGGTCAGGACGAAGACCAGGACGTTGTGCCAGAAGGCGTTCACCAACAGGCGCGGGTAGGGGAAGGTCTGGACGAGCCGGACGAAGTTGCCCAGCCCGATGAACTCGCGGCGGCCGATGCCCTCCCAGGCGAAGAGGCTGTAGGCCAGCGCCGAGAGGATCGGGTAGGTGACGAAGAGCGCAAACAGCGCGGTCGCCGGTCCCAGGAAGACCACGAGCCACAGCCGCCGCGTCGCCCGCAGGCTGAGGCGTCGGCGGCGGGCCCGGGCCACCTCCCCGCGCGCGGTGTCGCGCCCCCTGACGGCGAGGGCCCCGGGCTGCTCCTCCCCGGTGCGACCGACGGTCATGTCGCGGCCTGCGGCGACCTCCGGTCGGCGACCGGGGGGCGGGCCCGGTTCGGACCCTCCCCCCGGGAGCCCCTACCGCCCGCGGAAGGGCTCAAACCAGCTCGCCAGCCCGCGGGTGACCTCCTCCCCCACCTGCACAGGGGTCATCCGGCCGGCCAGCATCGCCTGCAGGGCGTTCTGCAGCAGGGTGGAGCCCGTCGGCGTCTGCCACCGGAACCCGACCAGCATGATGTAGGGCGTGGCCTTGCGGTTGAGGGCCTGGACCTGCTTCAGCACGGGGTCCCGCACGACGACCCGCGGCACGGCGGAGAGCTGGGCCAGCAGGTCGGTGAACATCTGCCCCCACTCGGTCGTGGCGGTGAAGCGGATGAACTTCACCGCCTGCTCCGGGTACGGGGTCTTGGCGTTGATGCCGTAGTTCCCGTCGGCGAAGGAGGAGACCCAGGGCACCTGCCCCGGCTTCTCCGGCGGGCCGGCGAACACGCCGAAGTCGAGGTTGCGGTTCTGCGCCTTGAAGAAGCCGATCTCCCACGACCCGCCGATGAACATAGCGGCCTGCTCGTTGATGAAGAGCTGCTGCATGGTGGCGTAGTCGATCCCCATGAACCCGTCCGCCATGTACGGGCGCAGCTCCAGCAGCTTCGCCAGCGCGCCGGTGAACTTCGGGTCCTTGAAGGTGGTGTGCCCGCGGATCACCGCCTCGTAGAAGCTCGTGCCGCCGTAGAAGTTCGGGGTGAGCACGCCGGCCATCACCTCGAGCGTCCACCCCTCCTTGCCGCCGTTGGCCAGGGGCAGGACGCCCTTCTCCTTGAGGGTGCGCAGCACCGTCAGAAACTCGTCCCAGCTGCGCGGCACCGAGAGGTTGTGCTGCGCGAAGATCTTCTTGTTGTAGTAGATGACCAGGGTCTGCGTGGCGAAGGGCACCCCGTAGATCTGCCCGTCCTTGCGGCTGCGCGCGCCCGCCAGCGTCTGCAGCGGGAAGCGCCGTAGCTCCGGCACCTTCGTCGTGTCCAGCGGGAGGATGAAGCCGGGCGCGGCGAAGGTCTCCAGCCCGCCGTAGGCCCGCAGGTGGATGATGTCGGGCCCCTTCCCGGCGGTCAGTGCCGACGAGAGGATGGTGTTGTACTCGGTGGCCTTGTAGGGGATGAACTCGACGGTGATCCCGGGGTTGCGCTGCTGGAAGACCCGGATCATCCGGTCGTAGGCCCACTTGTCCTCCACCCGCCAGCTCCAGAAAGTCAGCCTGACGGGCTGCTGGGCCTGCGCGGCCGCGACGCCAAGCCCCGCGAGCAGCACCCCCACGAGTACCCCGGCGACGAGACGTCGTCGCATGTGCGGTCACCTCCGCGACTCTCGGTACAAGCACACTTCGCCGCCGCCCGCCGCCCGCCCTGGTCCACCGACGGGACCGTCCGCCGCGAGGGCTTCCCCGTGCGCCCGGGTGACGGCAGGCGGCTCTCGCGTCAGGACCGGCCAGCCTGGAAGACGACGGCCCCGCCCACCAGGGTCAGCTCCACCTGCCCACCCTCATCGAGCACGACCAGGTCCGCGGGGTTCCCGGGGCGGAGGCCGGCCGGGACCCCCAGGAGCGCTGCAGGGGTCAGCGCCGCCATGCGGGCCACGTCGCGGCAGGTCGCCCCGAGCGCCAAGGCGCGCCGCACCGCCGCGTCCATGGTCAGGAGGCTGCCGGCCAGCGTGCCGTCGGGCAGACGCACCGCACCGTCCTGTGCCACGACCTCGCGCGTCCCCAGCCGGTAGGTCCCCGGAGGCGCGCCCGCCGCCGCCACCGCGTCCGTCACCAGGACCGCCCGCTCCGGCCCGAGCAGCCGCATCGCCAGCGCCGCCGCGGCCGGATGGAGGTGGACGTCGTCGAGGATGAGCGAGGCGCACACCCGACCGTCCAGGAGGGCGGCACCGACGAGCCCCGGCTCGCGGTGGTGGAACGGGCGCATGGCGTTGAACAGGTGCGTGACCATCGCCACGCCCGCGTCGAAGGCCGCGCGGGCGGCGGCGAAGTCGGCGCCGGTGTGGCCGGCAGCCACGACGACTCCCCGCGCCCGCAGCGCGGCGATCACCGCGCCTGCGCCGGGCAGCTCCGGCGCGAGCGTCACCAGGCGCACCGCCGCGCCGGAGCCATCCAGGAGTGCCTCGGCCAGCTCCACCGACGGCGCCTGCAGCCAGGCGACGTCGTGGGCGCCGGCGTGGGCGGGGTCGAGGAAGGGCCCTTCCAGGTGCACGCCCAGGATGCGCGGCCCCGGCCGGTCCGCGGCACGCGCCGCGCTGAGCACCTCCAGCGCGCGGCGCACCACCGGCAGGGGCGCGCTGATGAGGGTGGGGAGGAAGCCCGTCACCCCCGTGGCGGCGAGGTGGCGGAGCGCCGGGTCCAGCGCGGCCGGGTCTTCGACCGTGAGGAAGTCCACGCCGGCCGCGCCGTTCACCTGCAGGTCGACGAACCCCGGCAGGACGACTCCGCGCGGCAGCGCCACGTCCGCCGCGTCCGGCCACCCCGCCTGCACCACGGCGATCCGGCCGTCCGCCACCTCCACCCAGCCGGGCGTGAGGTCGCCGTCCGGCGCCACCACGCGGCCGGCGGCGATGCGCACGCGGCCGGCGGCCGTGCGCAGCGGACGGGATGGGGACGCGGGGGTCACGGGGTCACCGGGTGCGGGTCACCTTGCGTAGCCCGCGGGGCCGGTCGGGGTCGATGCCGCGCTGGACGGCCAAATGCCACGCCAGCAGCTGGGCGGGGACGGCTGCCGGGATGGCGGCCAGCGGTTCGGGGAGGTCCTGCGGGAGCGGGAGGACCGTGGCGGCAGGCGGGCCGGCGCGGCGCGCATCCGTCACCAGGGCGACCTCGGCACCGCGCGCGGCCAGCCGCCGCGTCACCGCGCGCTGCGCCGCCAGCGACGGTCCCCGCAGGGCCACGAGCAGCACCGGCACGCCCGGTGCCGCCAGCGCGATCGGGCCGTGGAGCAGGTCCGCGCCCGACAGCGCCTCCGCCATCAGGTAGCAGGCCTCCTTCAGCTTGAGGGCGGTCTCCAGCGCCACGGGATAGCCGTAGCCGCGGCCGGTGACGAGACAGCCGGTGGCGTCGCGCCACCGCCGCGCCAGCGCGGTCACGGGGGCGTCCAGCGCCAGCGCCTCCTCCACCGCCCCCGGCACCCGCGCCAGACCTCGGCGCAGCGTCCCCACCCGCCCCCAGGCTCCCACGAGCATCGCCAGCACCAGGAGCTGCGCCAGGAAGGTCTTGGTGGCCGCCACGCTGCGCTCCGCGCCGGCGCGCAGCCACAGGACGTGGGCGGCCGCGTCCGCGAGCGGCGAGCGCGGGCGGTTCGTCACCGCCACCGCGAGCGCCCCGGCCCGGCGTGCCGCCGCCACGAACTCGACGACGTCGGGAGACGCCCCCGACTGGGAGAGGCCGACCACGAGGGCCCCGCGCAACCGCAGGGACCGCCGGTACAGCGTCACGGTCGAGGGCGCGGCCAGAGCCGCCGGCACCCCCAGCAGGGTCTCCACCAGGTACTTGCCATAGACGGCGGCGTTGTCCGAGGAGCCGCGCGCCGCGAAGACGACGAACGGGGGCTGACGGCGGCGCAGGACGCGAGCCAGCGCCGCCACCTCCCCCCTCCCCTCGGTCAGCAGGCGCGCGGCCACCTGGGGCTGCTCCCGGATCTCGCGGAGCATGTGGCCGGTGGGGGGCGCGCTCACGGGATCGCCGCCGGGATGAGGGCCGCGACACCGCCGCAACGGCAGCGCGCGGCGCCCGCGCCCCTCACGCGGCTCACGCCGTCACTCCGCCCACGCCCACTCCCAGGCGTTCCAGGTGAGGAAGGAGCCAAAGAGGCCGGTGGGGCGCACGCCGCGCAGCGTGCGGGGCACGGTGACGATCGCCGGCACGAAGTACAGCGGGAGCGCCGGCAGCTCCTCGGCGAAGATGGCCTGCTGCCGCCGCAGCAGCTCGTGGCGGCGCCGCTCGTCCAGCTCGGTGGTGATGGCCTCCAGCAGGCGGTCGTTCTCGGGGTGGCGCCACCCCATGACGTTGAAGCCCTCCCAGTTGTTGGCCGGCGAGGGGATCTGGCTGCTGTGGAACCCCTCGAACCCCGTGGACTCGAGGCTGAAGAGGGTGGAGTAGAGCGCCAGGTGCGGGAACTGCCGCCGCACGGTGATCTGCCCCAGCAGCACCGACGCGGGGCGGTTGTCGATGCGCAGGGCGATGCCCACGGCGCGTAGCTGGTCCTGGACGATCTCCTCGATCTGTTCCCGCACGGCCACCCCGGCGGTGGACATGATGGTCAGCTCCACCCGCCGCCCCGCCGCGTCGCGCAGCACGCCGTCGGGTCCGGGGGTGAAGCCCGCCTCCGCCAGCAGCTGCCGGGCCCGCGCCGGGTCGTAGGCGTAGCGGCGCACGTGCGGGTTGCTGGCCGGGTGGCGGGGGGCGAGCCAGGTGTGGGCCAGCGGGTAGCGTCCCTGGAAGAGCGTGCGCACGATGCCCTCGCGGTCGATGGCGTGGGCGATGGCCCAGCGCACCCGCCGGTCGGCCAGCCAGGGGTCGTCCAGGTTGAAGAGGATGCGCTCCCAGCGCAGCGACGGCGTGAAGAGGGCCACCGCCCCCGAGCTCCGCCGCTGCACCTCCAGAGCCTGCTCCACCCCGAAGCCGCTGATCTCGGTGGCGTCCACCTGACCGGCGATGGCCAGCGTCTGCAGCACCGTGGCGTCCGGCACGAAGCGGAAGAGGAGGCGGCGGATGCGGGGGGCGCCAAGGGGGAAGTGGGGCACCGCCTCGAGCAGGATGTGGCTGCCGGGCACCCACTCCACGAACCGGTAGGGGCCGTTGCCGAGCGGCGCGCGCCAGTAGGGGTCGAGCGGCAGGCGCGCCGGCGAGCGCAGGAAGGCCGCCTCCAGGCGGTGGCGGGGGAAGACCACGGGCTCCCCGAAGGGCAGCGTGCCGGCGAAGGGGTAGCGCTCCCGCCACTGCACCACCAGCGTGTAGGGGTCGTCCGGATTGGGGACGAAGACGTGCTCCACCTTGCCGAGTACCGCCCGGCTCACCCCCGGGGTGGCCGGGTGGCGCACCATGGCGAAGGTGAACCGGAAGTCCAGCGCGGTCACCGGGCGCCCGTCGTGCCAGCGGAAGCCGCGGCGGACCCGCCACACCAGGCGCATCCGCCCGTCGGGCCGCACCTGCCAGCGGCCGTTGGCCAGCGTCGGGAAGTCCTCCACCAGCACGGGGCGGCGCACCCACCGCTCCGTGTAGGGGGCGATATGGGCGAAGAGCGCCCCCTCCACCACCCGCGCCGCAGACATCACCGAGAAGCGGCCCAGGCGGTCCGGCTCCTGGTTCATCCCGATGACGAGCGTGTCGCGGGATCCCCCGAGGGCGGGAGCGGTGGCGGCGGTCCCGAAGCCGGTGACGGACGCCGGGCCCGGGGCGGCGAGGAGCGCCGCCAGCAGGAAGCAGACCCCGAGGGGGCGGACCAACGGGTGCACGGGTGCCCTACCGGTAGAGGCTCTCGACCAGGTCCCGGTACTTCTCCATGATCGCCTTGCGGCGTACCTTCAGCGTGGGCGTCACATCGCCGTCCTCAGCGTAGAGCCGTTTGGGCAAGATGGCGAAGCGCTTGACCTGCTCGGGGGAGGAGAGCGTGCGGTTCACCGCCTCCACCTCCTGCGCCACCAGGCGGTGGACCTCCGGGTGCGCGGCCAGGTCGCTGTAGGTGGTGAAGGGCAGCCGGCGTTCCTGCGCCCAGCGCGAGACGTTCTCCTCGTCGATGACGACCAGCGCCACCAGGTAGCGGCGCCCCTCGCCGATGACGACCGCGTCGTGGATGTAGGGGGAGAACTTCAGCCGGTTCTCGATGGCCTGCGGGGCGATGTTCTTGCCGCCGGCGGTGATGATCAGGTCCTTCTTGCGGTCGGTGATGCGCAGGTGGCCGTCGGGGTCGAGCACCCCGACGTCGCCGGAGCAGAGCCACCCGTCCTGCAGCGCCGCCGCGGTGGCCTCCGGGTCGCGGTAGTAGCCGCGGAAGACGTTCCCGCCCCGCACCAGGATCTCCCCGTCGGGGGCCAGGCGCACCTCCACGCCCGGCAGCGGCCGCCCCACCGTCTCCAGGCGGATGTCCCCGTCGCGGTGGACCGTGGTCGGCCCGCTCCCCTCGGTCTGGCCGTAGACCTGGCGCACCGGCACGCCCAGCGCCCAGAACGCCGCCAGCACGTCGGGGGCGACGGGCGCGGCGCCGCAGAGGACCCAGCGCGCCCGGTGGAGGCCCAGCCGGCGGCGCAGCGGCCCCAGCACCAGCAGGTCCGCGAGCCGGTACAGCGCCTCCACCGGCAGCGCGGCCCGCCCCCCCCGCCAGCGTGGCGGTGCGGCGCGCCGGCCCACCGCCATGGCCAGCCGGCAGGCGGTGCGCTTGACCGGATCGACCTCCTGCAGCCGCAGCGTCACCGCGGAGTGGAGCTTCTCCAGGATGCGCGGCACGACGAAGAGGATGGTCGGGGCCACCTCGCGCAGGTTCTCCAGCACCGTGTCGACGTTCTCGATGAAGTTGACGGTGTAGCCAATGCGGATCGGCCCGAAGACGGAGAGGAGGCGCTCGGCGATGTGGGAGAGCGGTAGGTAGGAGAGGACCTCGTCGGTGGGGCGGAAGTCCAGGGCCTGGTCGAGGGCCTCGAGCGTCCACAGGATGTTCCCGTGGGTGAGCATCGCCCCCTTGGGCGGCCCGGTGGTCCCCGAGGTGTAGATCAGCACCGCCACGTCGTCGGGGCCGATGCCGCTCCAGCGCGCATCCAGGGCGTCGGGGTGGGCCTGCCGGTGCGCCCGCCCCAGCGCCAGGAAGTCCTCCCACAGCAGCACCTGCGGGTCGCGGAAGCCGCGCAACCCCTCCGGGTCCATGACGACGATGCGCTCGAGGGCCGGCAGCCTGCCGCGCACCTCCAGGGCTTTGTCGAGCTGCTCCTCGCCCTCGACGATGTACAGGCGGCACCCGGCGTGGTCGAGGATGTAGGCCACCTGTTCGGGGCTGCTGGTGGTGTAAATCCCCACGGTCCACCCGCCGGCGGCCTGGATGCCCAGGTCGCTCATCAGCCACTCGGGCCGGTTCTCCCCCACCACCCCGACCCGCTCTCCCGGCTGCACCCCCAGGGCCAGCAGGGCGTGCCCCACCAGCTGCACCGCCTCCGCGTAGGCTCCCCAGGTGATCGGCTCCCACAGCCCCAGGCGCTTGCGCCGCAGGGCCACCTTGT
>JAVHLY010000001.1:0-68938 GCA_031081585.1 Armatimonadota bacterium | reverse complement strand
CCGCCGACCGGAGCGTTGCGGACCAGGTCCTGGAGGCGCTGCGGCTGGCCGGGGTGCCCCAGGCCTTCGGCCCGGCGGTCCTCGACGCGCTGCGGCAGAGTCGGAAGCTGTTCGACCCGCTGTCCGCCGTCACCCCGCTCGCCGACGGTGCCACGCTGCCCTGCGGGGAGGGGGCGCTGCGGGTGGTGCACACGCCGGGGCACTCTGCCGGGCACATCGCCCTCGTCGCCGACGACGCCCTCATCGCCGGGGACGTCCTGCTGGAGGAGACCAGCGCCAACCCGCTCGTCGAGTTCACCCCGGAGGGCCGGCGGGTGCGCACCCTGCCGCTCCTCCTGACCTCGCTGCGCCGCCTGGCCGCCCTGCCGGCGGAGACGGTCTTCCCCGGGCACGGCCCGCCCTTCCGCGACCCCGCGGCCCGGGCGGCAGCCCTCCTCGACCACCACGTGCGGCGGGCCGAGGAGGTGGCCCGACTCTTGGCCGCCATGGGGCCGCAGACCGCCTTCACCCTGGCGCAGCGTCTCTTCCCCGGCACGGACGCGGTGCACGTGATGCTGGCGGTGGCCGAGGTGGTCGGGCACCTCGACCTGCTGGTGACGGACGGCCGGGTCGTGGAGGAAGCGTCGGCCGCCGGACCGACCATCTACCGGGCGGGCGCCCGGGAGAGGACCGCCCGAAGCGACGTCGAAGACGATGGCGCCCGCGAGGGACGCTCATGCCCATGACCCGCCGTCAGAGAGTCCAGCTCCTGCGCCGCGTCGCCCTCTTCTCCGGGATCTCCGGCCGGGCGCTGGGCATGATCGCGGACCGCGCGCAGGAGATCGAGTTCCCCGCCAACCGCTACATCGTGCGCCAGGGTCAGGTGGGCACGGGCTTCTACATGATCGTGCGCGGACGCGTGCGCGTGGTGCGGGGCCACGAGGTCCTGAACCGCCTGGGGCCCGGCGAGTTCTTCGGCGAGGTCTCCGTGCTCGACCGGGCCCCGCGCCTGGCGCACGTGATCACCGAGGAACCCACGACCTGCCTCGCCTTGGCCTCCTGGGACTTCACCCGGCTGCTGGAGCGGCACCCCCGCATCACCCTGGCCATCCTGCGCGAGGTGGTGCGCCGGCTCCGCGCCGTCACCGACCAGGTCCACCACTGACACTCGCCCCGGGCCCAGTTGCAAACGGCCACCTTCGGCAGATGAGGCCGGCCCCGTCACCCGCTGCTGCGGCGTGCCGTCAGGCCAGCAGGCCCCGCAGGATGTCGGCGAGCTGCGCGTGGTGGTCGGGGCGCTCGAAGGTGAGGAGCGGGTCGCCGGGGAGGACGTGCTCCGTCACCCGCCCGCCCCGGCGCACGTACACCGCCGGGTGGTGGTCGCCGGTGGCGTCCGTCTCCAGCACGATGGCCACCGCGTCGGGCCCCGGCGCGTCCACGAACCAGGCCAGCGGCAGGATCCCCTCGTCGGTGATGCCGCGCTCGCGGTCGAAGGCCACCACCCGCGCCAGGTAGGAGCGCTGGTTCCACAGCTCCGAGGCGCGGGTGGCCTCGCCGAGCAGGTAGGGGACGACGGCCTCGGGGTGCAGCGTGGGCCGCGGCAGGCGCTGCCCGAAGTGCGTCTCCACCAGGTGGCGGGCCAGCACGCGGGCGTTGTGCCGGAAGCCGCCAATCCCCCCGGAATTGCTGGGAACGCCGTGCTTGCGCAGCCCCACGGCGCCCTGGGAGGCGGCACCGGCGAAGTAGATCCCCGGGACGGTGGCGCTCTCCCAGAATGGCGTGAGGCCCGGCAGCCGGTCCTGGGCGAAGGTGGCCACCCCGAGCGCGCGCAGGTCGCCGAGCGGCGCGGCGAAACCGGTGGCCACGATGGCCTCCTCCCTCTCCAGCACCAGCGGCCCGGGACGTGTGGTCCCCTGCGCGTGCACTCGGTAGCCGTCTGCGGTGCGCTCCACCCGCTCGACGGCGGCGTCCAGGACGAAGACGTTGCCGCCCAGCGCGTGGTCCTCGTACGGCACGGCGTACCGGGCCCGCACGCCGGCCGTGGAGCGGTGCAGCAGGGAGAGGAGCGGCGGCCGGGGCGAGAGGAGGACGAGCTGGCGGGCCACCGGGAGGAGCGCGTCGGCCAGCTCGAAGGCGCTGTTGCGCTTGCCGATGATGAGGACTCGCTTGCCGGTGTAGGCGGCGAGCGGCTTCGCCTCGACGTAGTGCGGGACGGGCTCGATCCCGGGGATAGGCGCCTTCCACGGCTGGGCCATCCCGACGGCGAAGACCAGGACGCGCGCCTGGTAGGCCCCGTCGCTGGTGAGGAGCGTGAAGCCCTCCGCCTCCCGCCGCGTCCCCTCCCAGGTCACCCCGTAGCGCACGCGCAGGCGGGTGCGCTCCGCGAAGGCCACGAGGCTGCGGGCCATCTCCTCGCGCGAGGGGAAGATGGAGCTCCCGTCCATGAACTCGGGGAGGAGCGCCCGCTCCCGCGGGTCGTCGACGATGAGCGAGTTCCAGTCGTGCCAGTAGTACAGGCGCCCGTCAGGCCCGCCCGGAGGATAGGCCTTCGACCAGGTGATAAGCCGCTGGAAGAGCGGGTAGTGCCGGAACATCCCCCCGGGGGCGTCGTCTCCCGAGAGGACGGCGGGCTCGACGCCCAGCCGCCGCAGCGCGTAGGCCACCTGCAGCGCCCCGGGGCCGCTGCCCACCACGACGACCGGGTAGCGCCCCGGCGGGAAGGGGCGTGCGGCAGGTTGGAGGCGCCCACTCCCGGCGCCGGGGATCTGGGTCACGCGCGCCACTGGGTGGCGTGGCGGAGCCGCCGCGCCACGACCTGGAGCATCCGGTACATCACCGTCGGATAGGCCAGCAGGAACCCCTTCACCTCCGGCGCCGCCAGCACCAGGCAGCGCAGCGGCCGCAGGGCCACCACGTCGGCCACCGGCGGCTCGCCCAGCAGCGCCGAGACCTCGCCGAAGACGTCCCCGCGCGCCAGGGTGGCGCGCGTTTCCCCGTCCACGCGCACCGCCACCTCGCCATCCAGGATCACGTAGAACCCCGCCCCGGAGAGCCCCTGCCGCAGGATGCGCTGGCCCTCGCTGAACCACTCCTCCTCGAAGGTGTGGGCCACGGCCTCGAGCTGGGCGCGGGAGAGGTCGGCGAAGAGCGCCATCCCCGCCAGGATGTCGATGCGGTCATCCATGGCCGGCCGCTGCGCCTGCACGTCCCGCCCCCCTCAGCGCCGCAGGTAGTCGTCGGTGCGGTCGATCCAGTCCTGGCGGGGCGGGCTGAAGATGTCCATCTCCACCGTGTCCTCGGGGCACTCCGCTCCGTGCGGCACGCCGCCGGGGATCACCAGCACCTCGCCGGGCCGCAGCAGCAGCTCGCCGTCGGGCAGCGTGAAGCGCATCAACCCGGAGATGCAGTAGGTGATCTGCTCGTTGTCGTGCGCATGGACCGGGACCACGGCGCCCTGCTTGAACTCCATGAAGGCCGCCATGACGCGCTCGCCCCACACCAGCCGCCGGGTCATGTACGGGTTGACCGCCTCGGCCGGGAGCTCGGCCAGGCGGTGGTGCGCCACACGCTTCACCGGGGATCCCTCCTTCTCTCGCCGACCCCGGAGAGTTCCACCCGCGGGGCACCGACGCCTGCCCGGGGACCGTCGACCGGCAGGGCCGCCGGCCTCGGGCTGGAATACCGGCTGCGGGGGAGCCGTTGTGCCTTGCTGAGGAGCAGACGATGCGACTGGCGCAGCTGGTGACCCAGCACGACCCCGAAGTCCGCGACGACCTCCCCGCCCCCGGCGCGAACGGTCCGCCGGCTCGGGAGGAGACGGCCGCGGTGGAGGTCGAGGCCCTCGACGCCTACTCCCGGACCGTGGTCCGGGCCGTCGAGCGAGTGGGCCCGGCGGTGGTCAGCGTCGGCCTGGCCCGCCGGGCGCCGGCGTCCCTGCAGCGCCGCGGCTGGCCGGAGCTGCGCGGGGCCGGGAGCGGCGCCATCATCACCCCCGACGGCTACATCCTCACCAACCGCCACGTCGTGCGGGGCGCCGACCGCATCGCGGTGCGGCTGCCCGACGGGCGGGAGCTGCAGGCCCGCCTCGTCGGCGCCGACCCGCACACCGACCTGGCGGTGATCGCCGTCCCCGAGACCGGGTTGCCGGCGGTGGAGTTCGGCGACTCCTCGCGCCTGCGCCCGGGGCAGCTGGTGGTGGCCATCGGCAACCCGCTGGGGTTCCAGGCCACGGTGACGACGGGCGTGGTCAGCGCGCTGGGGCGCACGCTGCGCACCGAGACGGGCCGCCTCATCGAGAACGTCATCCAGACCGACGCGCCCCTCAATCCCGGCAACTCGGGCGGGCCGCTGGTCGACTTCCGCGGCCGCGTCGTGGGCATCAACACCGCCGTCATCGCCGGCTCGCAGGGGATCTGCTTCGCCATCCCCGCCAACACGGCGGCGCAGGTGGCGGCGCAGCTCATCCGGCACGGACGGGTCCGGCGGGCCTACCTGGGCATCTCCGCGCAGCCCCACCGGCTGGACCGGCGGCTGGTGCTGCAACACCACCTGCCGGCCGAGACGGCCGTGCGCGTGGTGGAGGTCCTCCCGGGGACGCCGGCGGCGGCCGGCGGGATCCGTCCGGGCGACGTGGTCGTCGGCCTCGACGGGCAGCCCGTGACGTCCCCCGACGACCTGCAGCGGGTGCTGGGGACGGAGCAGGCCATCGGACGCCCGCTGCGCGTGGCCGTGCTGCGCGGGGTCGAGCCCCTCGAGCTGACGGTGGTGCCGGGCGAGTTGCGCGACGACGAGTTGCCCGCCGCGCCGTGACGTCTCCCGCGCGATCTGAGGCCGGTCCCCCGCTTCCTCCGGATGCCACCGTGGGCCGCGTCCACCTCACGGTGGCCGACCTCGACCGGGCGCTGGCCTTCTACCGCGATGCCCTGGGGTGGCGCGTGGTCGCCGGCGAGGTGCCCGTCCCGATCCACGCCGCGGCAGGGGCCGGGGGCGGGCGCACGGTGGGCCTCTCGGCCAGCGGGGAGCCGCCGGCCGCCCTGGTCCTCACCGAGCAGCCGGGCGCGCGACCCCAGCCGGCGCGGACGAGCGGGCTCTACCACGTTGCCTTCCTCCACCCGGACCGGGCCACGCTGGCGCGCCTGCTGCGCCGCCTGCTGAGGCTTGAGGTCCCCCTGGAAGGCGCCTCCGACCACCTGGTGAGCGAGGCGATCTACCTGGCCGACCCCGACGGCCACGGCATCGAGGTGTACGCCGACCGGCCGCGCGACCGCTGGCCGCGCCGGGACGGGCAGCTGCAGATCGACACGCTGCCGCTGGACCTGGTCGACCTGCTGGCGCAGGCCCCTCCCGACGCGCCCTGGACCGGCGCCCACCCCGCCGCCCGCATCGGGCACATCCACCTGCGCACCGCGGACATCGCCGCCGCGGCCGCGTTCTACCGGGACCTGCTGGGCTTCGAGGAGGTCGCCTGGTACGGCCCGCGGGCCCTCTTCCTGGCCGCGGGCGGCTACCACCACCACATCGGCCTCAACACGTGGGCAGGGGTGGGGGTCCCGCCGCCGCCGCCGGACAGTGTGCGGCTGGTGGCGTGGGCCGTCGCGCTCCCGCGCCGGGAAGCCCTGCAGGCGCTGGCGCAGCGGGTGCTCGCGGCCGCACCGGAGCGGGTCCTGGGAGCGTACGACGCCGGCAGCGAGGTGGGCCTGCGGCTGCGCGGCCCGGACGAGGTGGAAGTCGACCTCGTCGCGCCCGCGCCCCTCAGCCCGCGCCCGCTGCAGCTCCTCGACCCCGAAGAGGTCGTGCGCTTCACCTGAGGCCGGCGGCGCTCTCCTCGGATTTCCGGAAGAGCCACCCCCGGCCTCGGCCGGCCGACACCGTGCGGACCGGCACCAGGTCGGCCGGCCGGGCGCGTAGCGCCCACGTGCAGAAGCAGGCCGGCAACCGCCCGGCCGCCGAGAGGACCAGGGCGACGTGGCCGCCGCGGCGTGTAACCCGGGCCAGTTCCACCAGCGAGCAGGGGGCGTTGTGGCTGATGGCCAGCGCCGCCACATCCCGGGCGACCGGCAGGCGGAAGGCGTCGCCCACCACCCCGACGACCCGCCCGGACCTCTTCTCCATGAGGGACAGCATCGCCGCCGACCGGTCCACGGCCACGACCGGAGCGTCGGGGTTCGCCTCCAGCAACCGCGCCGTGGCGGTCCCCGTGCCGGCCCCGCTCTCGACGATCATCCCTTCCACAGGGCCAAGCACGCTCAGCAGGACCTCGAGCGGCGCCAGGTAGGCCGGGTCGCGGGCGACCGCGCGCGCGTACCCGGCCGAGAGGCGGCCGTAGCGGAGTCGGCTCCACAGGGCGCCGGCCACGCCCAGCCCCGGAAAGCGCACCTGCAGCAGGTAGCCGGCATCCGTCACCGCCGCGAGCAGCGCGCGCGTCTCCGCCTGCCTCCTTCCCGACGCCGACATCCCCCGGCGCCGCCGTCCCGGCCCCTAGCCGGACCCGCCATCGGGCAGAACCCACCCTGGAAGTGTACAGGTCGTCTATCGCTCCCGAGACTCCACCAATCCCTTCACCGGCCTCGTCCTCCGGCGGGCGCGGGTCGGGTTCCCGCCCGACCCGCGCACAGCGAGGAGCGCTCCCCGCCGGAGGGGGTCTGCCCGGAGTCCGCCGCCGCAGCCGGCCTGTAGGGGCCGCCCGGCCCGACGTCCAATACAGCGGCAACCCTCACCCGGGAGGCCGTCCATGACCGTTGCCGGGCACCGCCGGCGCACGCTCGACCAGGTGACGCAGGCGCTCGCCGCCACCGCCATGGGGCGCGAGCCGCCCGACCTGCTGCTGCGCGGCGGCCGGCTGGTGAACGTGAACACGGCCGAGGTGCTGGAGGGGGTCGACGTGGCCGTGCGGGAGGGGTTCATCGCGCTGGTCGGCGACGCCGGCCACCTCCCCATCGGCCCGCACACCACCGTCGTGGACGTCGCCGGCCGCTACCTCGCGCCGGGCTTCATCGACACCCACCTGCACGTGGAGAGCAGCATGGTGGACGTGCGCAGCTTCGCCCGGGCGGTCCTGCCGCACGGCACGACCACCATCGCCTGCGATAACCACGAGCTGGCCAACGTCTTCGGCCTGCGGGCGGTGGAGCTCTTCCACGCCGCCGCGGCAGGGCTCCCCCTCAAGGTCCTCCTGGCCATGCCGGTGTGCGTCCCCTCCATCCCGGGGATGGAGGACGCGGGGGCGACGCTGGGGCCGGAGGAGGTGGCCGAGGCGTACCGGCGCGGGTGGGCGCAGCTGCAGGGGGAGCAGATGAACTTCCCCGGGGTGATCTACGGCGACCCGCAGGTGCACGCCATCACCGCCGCCTCGCTGCGCGCCGGGGTGGTCCCCACCGGGCACTACGCCAGCCCGGCCCTCCACCCGGGGCTGCAGGCCTTCGTGGCGGCAGGGCTCGTCGCCTGCCACGAGGGCACCACCCCGGAGGACGCGCTGGCGCGGGCCCGCCTGGGCTGCTACGCGCAGCAGCGCTACGGCACCGCCTGGCTCGACCTGCCGCGCCTGGTGCGCGCGGTGACCGAGCGCCCCGGGCTGGACACGCGCTTCTTCACCATCGTCACCGACGACGTCACCCCGGCCACGCTGGTGCGCGAGGGGCACATGGACCGCGCCGTGCGTGCGGCCGTCGCCCACGGGGTCCCGCCGCTGGTGGCCATCCAGATGGCCACCCTCAATGCCGCGCAGCTCCTGGAGCGCAGCCGGTGGATCGGCACCCTCTCCCCCGGCCGGGCCGCCGACATCCTGGTGCTGCGGGACCTCGCCGCCGTGGCCGTCGACCAGGTCTACGCGGACGGGGTGCTGGTGGCGGAGGACGGCCGGCTCGTCGTCGACATCCCCCCGTACCCCTACCCGGCCTGGGCGCTGCGCTCGGTGCACCTGGCGCCGCTCGGGAGCCAGGACGTGCGCCTGCCCCATCGCGGCGCGCGGGCGACCGTGCGGGTGATCCGCGTCGTCCCCGGCAGCGCCCGCACGGTGCAGGAGACGGCCGTGCTGGCCGTACGCGACGGCGCGCTGGCCGCCGATCCCGCGCGCGACCTGGCCAAGGCTGTCCTCTTCTACCGCCACGGCGGCGACGCGCCGCGGCGGGGGGCGGGGTTCGTCACGGGACTCGGCTTCGGGCCGCACGTGGCCTTCGGCTCCACCGTGGCCCACGACAGCCACAACCTCCTCCTCGTCGGGACGGACGACGACGACATGGTGGCGGCCGGCAACGCGCTCATCGCCATGGGCGGAGGCATGGTGGTGGTGGCGGGCGGTGCGGTGCGGGCCGCCGTCCCCCTGCCGCTGGGCGGGTTGATGTCGCTGGAGCCCGTGGAGATGGTGGCCGAACAGGTCGAAGCCCTGGAGGCGGCCCTGCGGGCGGCCGGCTGCCCGGCGTCCGGGATCGAGATGACGCTCAGCCTCCTGCCGCTGATCGTCATCCCCGAGCTGCGCCTGACCAACCGCGCCACCGGGCTGGTGGAGCTGCCGGTCGGAGTGGCGCCCCGCTTCGTCGACCTGGTGGTGGACGACCTCAAAGCGTGACGAGGGTTAGGGGCGCGGATGACCGGCATGGCCACGTTGTAGGCGGCACGCCGGTGCGCGGGCGCGCGTGCGGCCGCCAGCTTCTTGGCTTCGTGCACCGCCTCGGCGATGAAGGCCTCGAGCTGCTGCTCCCCGAACGGCTGGACCGCGTGCGGGGCGAAACCGCCGCAGAACCCCTTGACCCCGGCGACGCCGACCGTGCGCCCGCGGACCTCCAGCGTCGCCGTGCTGCCCTCCTGCGGCGCCCCGCGGCGAGGGCCGGAGCGGCCGGCTCCGGCCCCGGCACACCCCGCTCGCTGGCCGTCTGCTTGAACCATTACCCCGCCGCCGTGCACCGACACGCCGTCAGTGGCTCGGGGGTTGGGAAGGTTTCGCGACCGCACCCGGCGGGGGAACCTGGCCACGGGCCGCACCGTGCCCTGACCGGGAGGACCCCGGCCACCAGGGCCTGCGCTCAGGCGTGCGCGCCCGGGGGGGTGGGGCCGCCGGGGTGGTCTGCCTGGCGGCCACGGGCCTCGCCTGCGGCCCCCGCCCCGCCGGTGACCGGGAGCGGCTGGCGCACGCGGACTCCCCGCAGGCGCACCTCACGCGCCCGTGCCAGCAGGTCGTCCAGCAGCGTGTAGACCGTCGGGATCACCACCAGGGTGAGGGCGGTGGAGGTGAACATGCCGCCCAGCACGGCCACGCCCAGCGGACGGCGCCACTCCGCCCCGCTCGCCCCCAGCCCCAGCGCCACCGGCAGCCCGCCCATGATGGAGACCAGCGCCGTCATCAGGATGGGGCGCAACCGTGTGCGCGCCGCCGCCAGGATGGCCTCCTGGCGCGGCGCGCCCTCGCGGCGCCGCTGCGTGATGAACTCCACCAGCAGGATGGCGTTGTTCACCACGATGCCGGCGAGCATGACGATGCCGAGCAGCGAGATCAGCGACACCGTCGTGCGCGTGAGCAGCAGCAGCAGGAAGGTGCCGATGGACGCCAGCGGCAGGCTGAACATGATGACGAAGGGCTGCACCAGGGACTCGAACTGCGCGGCCATGGTCATGTAGACCAGCAGCGACCCCAATCCCAGGGCGAAGAGCATGTCCCCGAAGGTCTCGCGCTGGAACTCGGCCTCGCCGCCGAAGCGCACGGTATAGCCCGGGGGCAGCGCGACGGCGGGCAGGGCGCGCTGGATGTCGTTCACCACGGCGCTCAGCGGCCGGCCCAGCAGGCTGGCCGAGACCACGGCCAGGCGCTGCCGGTCCTTGCGCTCGATGACCGCCGGGCCCCGCCGCACCTCCAGGGTGGCCACGTCCCCCAGGCGCACCGGGCGGCCGCCGACCGTGGCCACGTGCAGGTCGGCCAGCCGTTCCACGGCGGCGCGGTCCGCGGCGCCGGCCCGCACGACGATGTCGACCTCCTGGCCGACGCCGCGGTAGCGGCTGGCCGCCACCCCGGCCAGGGCCTGGCGCACCGCCGTGCCCACGCGGGCGGTAGTGAGCCCCAGCTCGGCCAGGCGCGCCTGGTCCAGCCGGACCTGCACTTCGCTCGTCCCGGCGTCCAGGTTCGTGTCCACGTTGGTCGTCCCGGGCGTGCGGGCCACGATGCGCTCCACCTGCGCGGCCAGGCGCTGCAGCACGGCCACGTCGGGCCCGCTCAGCTCCACCTGCACCGGCGCCGTGCCCGGGCCGGCACCGCCCTGGGCGGCCACGTGGACCTCCGCGCCGGCGATGCGGCGGGTGCGGGCGCGCACCTCCGCCATCACCTCGTCCACCGAGCGGGTGCGCCGCTCCCGGGGCACCAGGTTCACGAAGATCTGCCCCCGCTGGCTCCCGCTGGTCGTCCCGAGAAAGGGGTCCTCGGCGCCGCCCACCAGGGCGAAGACCGCCTCCACCTCGGGGAGGTCGCGCAGCACCGCCTCCACGGCCCGCACCGCCCGGTCGGTCTGGCGCAAGGCCGTGCCGGGCGGCATGGTCACGCTCACCTGGAACTGCCCGTAGTCCCCCGTGGGGAAGAACTCCTTGCCGATGAGCGGCGAGGCCACCAGGGCCAGGCTGGCCGCGAAGAGCAGGGCCGCGCCGCCCACCACCGTCCAGCGGCGCCCCAGCGCCCACCGCAACAGCCCGGCGTAGCGGTCCTGCAGGCGGCCGAACCCGCGGTCCCACCAGGTGGCGAAGCGCCCGGGGCGGTCCTCCGGGCGGCGCGGCCGCAGCCAGCGGGCTGAGAGCATCGGCGTGAGCGTGAAGCCGATGAGGATGCTGAAGAGGTTGGCGAAGACCACGGTGAGGCCGAACTGGCGGAAGAACTGCCCCACCAGCCCGCGGGTAAAGGCGATGGGGATGAAGACGGCGACGTTGGCCAGGTTGCTGGCCCACACGGCCAGCTCCACCTCGCGCGCGCCCCGCTCGGCCGCCAGGGCCGGTGTGGGCTCCAGGGCCAGGTGCCGGCTGATGTTCTCGTTCACCACGATGGCGTTGTCCACCATCAGCCCGATGGCGATGGCCAGCGCCAGCAGGGAGAGGGTGTTGAGGGAGAAGCCGAAGAAGAACATGGGGATGTAGGTGGCGACGATCGCCGCCGGCAGGGCGAGGGCGATGATGACCGTGGAGCGCAGGTCGTGCAGGAAGAGGAGGACCACGAGCGTGGCCAGGGCGGCGCCCAGGAGGAGGTTCCCCTGCACGTCGGCGATGGCGTCCCGGATGAAGAGGGAGTCGTCCCGGGCCACCGCGATGGCCGTGCCCGGCGGCAGGATCCCACGCAGGTCGCGGACGACCCGCCGCACCCCCTCGGCCACCTCCACGGTGTTCGCCCCGGCCTGCTTCTGCACGCTCAGGCCCACGCTGTCCCGGCCGTTGAGGCGCGTGAACTGATCGGGCTCGCGGAAGGTCTCCCGGACCTCGGCCACCGCGCGCAGGGGGATGGTGTAGCCGTCGCCGCGCTGCAGGACCAGGTCCCCGATGGCCTCCACGCGGCCGAACTGCCCCACCACCCGCACCAGGAACTCCTCGTCCCCCGCCCGCAGGCGACCCGCCGGGATGTTGAGGTTGGCCAGGCGCAAGGCCTCCTCCACCTGGTCGATGGTGAACCCCTCGGCGCGCAGGCGGTCCTGCGCCACCGCCACCTCGATCTCCCGCTCGCGGCCTCCCGAGACCGTGACGGCGGCGACGCCGGGGACGCGCTCCAGGCGCGGCTTGATCACCTCCTCGGCCAGCTCGCGCAACCCGAGCCCGCTCGGCCCGCTCACCCCCAGCAGCACCACCGGCAGGGCGCTGAAGTCGAACTTCTGCACGATGGGATCCTGCGCGTCCCGGGGGAAGCCGGCCTTCACCAGGTCGACGCGCTGGCGGACGTCCGCGGCCGCCGCGTCGATGTCCGTCCCCAGGGCGAACTCGATGCCCACCGTGGAGGCGCCCTCGGCGGAGATCGAGCGGATGGTGCGCACGTTGGTCAGCGAGCTAAGTTGCTCCTCCAGCGGCCGGGTGATGAGGCGCTCCACCTCCTCCGGCCCGGCCCCCGGGTAGGCGGTGACGACGCTGACGAAAGGGAACTGCACGTTGGGGAAGAGCTCCACCGGCAGGCGGCCGTAGGCGATGAGGCCCAGGACGAGCAGGCCCGCGATCACCATGAGGACGAGGACCTGGCGGCGGACCGCCAGGGCGGCCAGCGACATCAGCGCACCTCCCGCACCACGGTGACCCGTGTGCCCTCCGTCACCGCCTCGGGACCGAGCGTGACCACCAGGTCGCCCGCCCGCACGCCGCGCCGCACCTCCACCCGGGCGTCCTGGATCAGGCCCACCGCCACGGGACGGACCCGCACCACGCCCCCCTCGACGAGCCAGACGACGTCCCGGCCGTCGACCCGGCGGACGGCGGCCCGGGGCACGGTGAGGACGCCGCGGCGACGCTCCACCGCGATGGCCCCGCGGACGAAGGTCCCGGGCAGCACGCCCGGGGGCGGCGCGGCCAGCCGCAGCCGGACGCTGACGGTGCGGCTGCCGGGCTGGGCCAGCAAGGCCACGGTGCGCACCACCGCGGACACCGCCGCCCCGCCCGCCGACTCGGCCCGCAGCACGGCCGGCTGTCCCGGGCGCACCAGCGGCGCCTCGCGCTCGCCGACCGTCACCTCGGCCTCGAGGGCGCGGTCGTCGTAGACGACGACCACCGGCTGGCCGAACTCCCCTGCGGTCACCAGGTCCCCCCGCGCCACGCGGACCTGCGCCACCCGGCCCGCGAACGGCGCGCGCAGGGTGAGGTCGGCCAGGGCCTGCCGGGCCTCGGCCAGCACAGCCCGCGCCTGGTCGCGCTGGGCCGCGGCGGCAGCCACCTCCGGCGCCCGCGCCCCCCGCCGCGCCAGCAGCAGCGCCTGCTCCGCCTGCCGCAGCGCGGCGCGCGCCTGCGCCACCTGCGCATCGGCCGCCTGGACCTCCTCCGCGCGGGGACCGCTCTCAACCAGGCTGGCCTGCTGGCGCGCGCTCTCCAGCTGCGCGCGGGCCGCAGCCACCTGGGCTTCGGCCGTGCGGACCTGGGCGCGGGCCCGCTCGGCCTCCAGCCGCGCCTGGTCCACCTGCACCTGGGCCACCGCCCCTTCGCGCAGCAACGTCTCCATGCGCTGCAGGTGGGCCTCCGCCGTCTCGGCGGCGCTGAGCGCGGCGCGCCGCTGGGCTTCGGCCGTGGCCAGGGCGCTCTCCGCCTGGCGGACGGCCTGGCGCGCCTGCTCCCGTTCCTGCGGCCGGGCGCCGGCACGCAGGAGCGCCAGACGGGCTTCGGCCGCGCGCACCTGCGCGCGCGCCTGCCGCACCGCTTCTTCGGCCTGGGCCACCTGCTCCGGCCGGGTTCCCTGGGCCACCAGGGCGTACTGGGCCTCGGCGACGCGCGCGGCGGCCTCGGCCTGCCGGACGCGAATGGCGGCGTCGGTCGTGTCGAGCTGCACGAGCGCCTGCCCAGCTGCGACGCGGTCACCCTCCCGGACGAGGACGGCGACCACCTGGCCCGAGCGCTTGGCGAAGAGGCGGACCAGCTGCACCGAGGTGACGCTGCCGCTCACGGCCACGCGCCGTTCGATGGTCCCCTGCTGTACCCGCACCGCCTCCACGGGCAGCGCCGCCGGAGATGCCGCCTGCGGCCCCGGCCCGGACGCCGTCGCGCCCGGTGCCGGCGCAGCCACCTGCGCGCCGGTGCGGGGCCGCACCCGTCCGACCAGCAGCGCTCCCCCTGCCGCCAGGACGATGACCACGACGATCCACCAGACCCGAGCCCTCACGCCGATGCCTCCCGCGGGCGGTGCGCCCGACCCCTCAGACGTTCAAGTGAGGTGAACGCCCGTTCACCGTGCCCGCTTCCTGTTCCGCCGGTCCCACCGATCCTGCGCCCCCCCGCCGCGGCCTCCCGCTCCCGCGCCCCCGTGCTGCCCGCGCCGTGGCTGCGCTGCTCGCCTCGCGAGCGCCGCTCGGGCGCGAGGTCCGCGGCGGGGTATGGGCGGGGCCCGCCATACCGGTCAGCAGGGTCTCGACCTCGCGCCGCGGGTGCGGCCGGCGGGCCAGGCCGTTGAGGAGGATGTCGAGCGCATTGGCCGCCACCTCCACGGCGGGGGGACGCCGGCCGTCCGCCGTGAGGTGCGGCGCCCCGGCGAACGCCGCCGCCAGCAGCCGGACGGCGCTCGCCACCGCCGAGGCAGAGACGGCGGGGTCGACCTCCTTGAAGGCCCCCGCGGCGACGCCGCGCCGGATCACCGCCTCGAACGCCGCCTGCTCCTCCCGGCGCAGCCGCGCCAGCAGGGCTGGAGCCCGCCCGGCCTCGCCGTGCGCCTCCTCCCGCAGCAGGAGGCGCAGCAGGTCCGGGTGGGATTCCGCGAAGCGCAGGTACTGGAGGATCAGCCGGGCCATCTGCCGCACCGGCGGCTCCTCCGGCGGGAGCGCCACGACTTCCCGGCGCACCAGCCCCGCCGCCTGCGCCAGTAGCAGGGAGAAGAGGCGGTCCTTGTCGCGGAAGTGGTGGTAGATGAGCGCCTTCGAGACGCCCGCCGCCACGGCGATCTCCCGGACGGCCGTGCCGGCGAAGCCCCGGCGCGCGAAGAGCCGCCGCGCCGCGCCCAAGATGGCGGCGCGGGTCCGGGCGGCGAGGGCCGGGCGGGCGGTCATGGGCGCGCCCCAGTATAGCTGACCGACCGGTCGGTCAACAATCCCCGTCCACCAGGGTCACCGGAATGAGCAGGACGGCGAGGGGGTTCAGCAGGACGAGGCCGCGACGGTCGAGCAGGACGCGCCACCGACGAGGTCTCTGCGCAGGACCGATCCGCGGACATCGCTGGAGCCGGCGAGGGGATTCGAACCCCTGACCTGCGCATTACGAGTGCGCCGCTCTACCGACTGAGCTACGCCGGCCCGCTGGCAGCTCCTCGAGCGGAGACCACAGCCATTCTAGCAGAGCCGCCGCGCCGTGAGCCACCACCGGGGCCGGCGATGCAACTTCGCAGCCGCCCACCTACGACCCGCGCCCCGCCTCCTCCAGGTGGGCCCGCTCCACCTGCTTGCTCAGCCGGGTCACGATCAGGTTGACGCGCTGGCGGGCCTGCAACGGGTCGCGCAGGATGGCGGCGGGCAGCACGTCGGTGTGGCTGAAGGTCCCCTTCGTCAGGGTGAAGCGGAGGGCGCCCCGGCAGCCGCCGCGCCTCGACTCCCCGAAGGGCAGCCCGCGAAGGGGAGCGCCCGAAGGCGGGGAAAGGGTGGTGGGGGTGAGCGCTATGGCGCCGGGGGAGTGGTCCGCGAGAGCTTGCCGGGGTCATCGACGCCGGCGTCGTCCGCAGCCTGGCCCCACAGCCGGGTGAGCGGCTCCTCTTCCGCACGCGCAACTCCGCTCTGCTCCGCGCCGGCCGGGTCACCGACGCCTGCGTCCACCTCGATCCGGGCGCGGCCGCGATCCTGGCAGACCGCCGGGTGCGGCTGGTGGGCCTCGACTACCTCACGGTGGAGCGCGCGCCGGGGACGACTCTCCCCATGCACGCGACCCTCCTCGCCGCCGGCGTGGCGGTGCTGGAGACGATCGACCTCAGCGACGTCGAGGAGGGGTCCTACGTCCTGGTGGCCCTGCCGCTGCGGCTGCGCGGCCGGGACGCAGCCCCGTCCGGGCCGTGCTCCTGCGCCCCTGAGGGAGCCCCGTGCCCCTCTCCCACGCCGGAGCGCCCTCCCCACGCCGGGGGAATGCCGAGAGGAATCTCCGCCGGGTGCGCGAAGAGCGAGACGAGACGACGACCCGACCTCGATGACGTGCACGACTCCATTGGGGGGCGGGAGGCATGGTGGAACGGCTGTGGGAGATCTACGAGCAGCTCTGCCTCGTGGAGCTCCGGGGCCTCGATGAGTTCGTGCGTCGGGTGAAGGCGGGCGAGTTCGGCGAGTTCCCCCGGGAGGACATCGTGGCCTTCCTGCGGGAGATCGAAGCCAACATGCTCGACAACATCCAGACGAAGGCCCAGGAGCACGACGCCTACGCCGAGATGGCCGACGAGGTCACGGCGGAGACGCAGAGCATGTTCGACGAGCTGATCGACGAGCTCGAGCGCGCCTGACCCCGCCGGCCGCTGCTCCGGCGCGAGCGTCGACCGCCCCAGGCCGGGCAGGCCAGGGCCCCCGCCGGTCGCGGGGCCGGCCCGCCGCGCACGCCCTCAGATCAGGAAGCGGCCGTCGCGGTAGATCACCTGGCCGTCGGCGCGGACCTCGCTCCCCTCCCGCAGGTCGCAGATGAGGTCCCAGTGCAGACCGGAGCGGTTGCGCGACCCGGTCTCCGGATACCCGCTCCCCAGCGCCATGTGCACCGTCCCCCCGATCTTCTCGTCGAAGAGGATGTGCTTGGTGAAGCGCGTGATGCGCTCGTTGAGCCCGAAGGCGAACTCCCCGAGCCTCCGCGCCCCCTCGTCCACCTCCAGCATCGCCAGCAGGAAGTCCTGGCCCCGGTCGGCGCGCGCCTGGACCACGCGCCCCCGCTCGAAGACCAGCTCCACCCCCTCCACCACCCGCCCCTGGGAGACGGCGGGGAAGGAGAAGCGCACGCGCCCGTCCACGTCGTCCTCGACCGGGCCGGTGAAGATCTCCCCGTCCGGGAAGTTGTACTCCCCCGCGGCCTTGATCCACTTGCGCCCCCGGATCCCGACGACCAGGTCGATGTCGCGTCCGTGCAGCTCCAGGGTGCCGCACCGCTCCAGGTAGGCGATCAGGCGCTCCTGCTCGCGCCCCATCGCCTCCCAGGCCGCCACGGGGTCCTCCTGGTCGAGCATCCCCGCCCCGAAGACGAACTCCTCCCACTCCCGCAGCGACATGTCCGCCTCCTGGGCGTCGGCGGCCGTCGGGAACTGGGTGCCGCACCAGCGCAGGGCCTGGGCGGCGGCCCGCTCCAGGAACCGCTCCTGGATTGGCCGCCACGCCTCCTGCCGGCGGGCGATCCGCCGCGGGTCCACGTTGGTGAGGGCGCGCGTGTTGGTGTTGGCCCAGACGCCGATGTGGGCGTCCACCCGTTCGACCTCCACCCGCTCGACCTCGGAGACGAATGCCAGCTGCTCGTCGGAGGCCAGGGCGTAGAAGACTTCCTCCGCGCCCTCCAGCCCCACCCGGACGAGCGGGTGGCCGCCGGCGCGCAGCACCTCCTCGTAGAGCGCGCCGAGCAGGGGCGCCGCCACCATGGGACCGCTCAGGCGCACCAGGTGTCCCGGGCGGACCTTCACCGAATAGTGGACGAGCACGCGGGCGAGCTTCTGGAGCCGCGGGTCGATCATGGGGAACCTCCTCGGTCGGGTGGGGTGCAGCCGGCTGCGGCCCGTTGCCGCCGTGCCGGCCGTGTCACAGGACAGGGGCGCACGTCGTCACCGGATGGCGGCGCAGGAACCGCGGGCGTGACCGTCGATGGATGAGGGCGGTATCTCCTTCACCTCCTCTCCCAGGCCACTTGCCTGCATGACCCCCCCTGACCATGACTGGTCACCTTCCCCCGGTGATGGTGCGTGCCGAATTCCCGACGATGGAGCCGCGCTCATGCTTCGCGGTTTCCGGTGATGTAGTCCTGCTGCGGACCGCGAGAGCCTCCGGGCGGGCGAGTGGATCTCACCCGCTCGTCACGCACCGATACCCGCTCAGCGGCCGCGCAGACGCGGATCCAGCAGGTCGCGCAGGCCATCGCCAACGAGGTTGAACCCGGTCACGGCAAAGAGGATGGCCAAGCCAGGGAAGGTCGGGACCCACCACTGGGTCGTGATGTAGTCCCGGCCTTCGCTGATCATCACCCCCCACTCCGGCGTGGGCGGCTGCGCGCCGAAACCGATGAAGCTCAGGCCGGCGGCAATCAGGATCGCCTCGCCCATGTTGAAGGAGGCCTGCACGATCAGCGGGGAGAGCGTGTTGGGCAGCAAGTGCCGTGTGATGACCCGGAGGTCGCTGGCACCGACGGCGCGGGCCGCCTCCACGAACTCCTGCCGGCGCAACACCAGCGTCTGCGCGCGGCTCAGGCGTGCATAGACCGGCCAGGTCACCAGGGCGATGGCCACCATGGCATTGACCAGACTGGGGCCGAGGGCGGCGGCGATGGCCATGGCCAGGATGAGCGGGGGAAAGGCGAAGAAGACGTCGGTGATGCGCATGAGGACGTGGTCGATGCGCCCCCCGGCGAACCCCGCGAGCACGCCCACCGCCGTCCCCAGACTGCCGCCCAGGGCGACGACGACCAGGCCGACGAGCAGCGATAGCCGCGCGCCGAACAACAACCGGCTGGCAATGTCCCTCCCGAGCTGGTCGAGCCCGAGCGGATGCCCCGGCTGGGGCGGTTCCAGCCGGTGGTCCAGGGACTGGGCCAGCGGCGGGTGGGGGGCCAGCAGCGGCGCCGCGACGGCGGCCAGGACGTAGCCCAGGACGACGACCGCACCCGCGGTCACCAGGCGGCTGCGTCCCATCCCGCGGAGCATCCCGCGGCGGCGACGTACGGGCTGGCGGACAGGCGGACCGGCCGTGTGCTCGGTCATACGCCTACGGTCAGTCATAACGCACCCGCGGGTCGAGACGCACATACAGCAGGTCGACCACGAGGTTGACAAGGGTGTAGATCACGGCCGCGACGAGCGTCACGCCCACGACCGCGGGGAAGTCGAGGCTGACCGCTGAGGTGGTGGCGTAGCGCCCCAGCCCGGGCCAGGCGAAGACGGTTTCCGTGAGTACGGCTCCGGAGAGCAGATTGCCGAAGGCGATCCCGATGATGGTCAGGGTCGGGATCATGGCGTTCCTCAGGGCATGCCGGAGGACTACCCGGCGTCCGGGGAGCCCCTTCGCCCAGGCCGTTCGGACGTAGTCCTGGTAGAGCACCTCCAGCATGGCGGAGCGCGTCATCCGGGCGACCACGGCAGTGGAGAAGAGGCCCAGGGTCAGGCCGGGCAGGACCAGGTGGAGGAGGGCGTTGCCGAAGACGGCGCCGTCGCCCGCGAGCAGGGCATCGACCAGCAGCAGCCCCGTCCGCGACGGCGGGGGGCTGAGGGCGATGTCCAGCCGGCCGGGTCCGGGAAGCCAGCGCAGACGATAGTAGACGTTGCCCAGCAGCAGGAGCCCTAGCCAGAACACGGGCATGGAGGCGCCCATCAGCGCGGCGATGCGGCAGAGGTGGTCGAAGAGCCGGTCCTTGTAGATCGCCGAGACGATCCCCGCAGGTACGCCGAGGAGGAGGGCGACAACCCAGGCCGCCGTCCCCAGCTCGATGGTGGCCGGGAGAAACTCGCGCAGGTCATCGGCGACGGGACGCCGCGTGCGGATCGAGACGCCAAGGTCTCCCTGGGCCAGGCGGCCCATGTAGAGCAGGTACTGGACCAGGACCGGACGGTCCAGTCCGTAGGCGCGGCGGTAGGCCTGGATCTGGTCTTCGCGAGCGTGCTCGCCGAGGGCGACCAGGACCGGGTCGGCCGGGACGACGTGGGCGATGAAGAACGTGAGGGCGGAGACCCCCACGAGGACCAGCCCCGTGGAGGCGATCCGCCCCAGGAGGTACTGGCTCACATCCTACTTGCTGACCGTGCGGAACTCGGCAAAGGCCATCGGGTTCCAGACGAATCCCTGCACGCCTTTCCGCAGCGCAAACCGGGTCGTCGGCTGGTAGAGGACGACGTACGGGCCTTCGTGCAGCACCCTGTCGGTGAGCTGCTTGTACAGCGCCAGCCGCCGGCTCCGGTTGGTCTCCAGGGCCGCCTGCTTGGCGAGCCGGGCCGCCACCGGGTCATCGTACTGGTTGCGCCAGGCGATGGACTTGGCGGCGAAATCGGTAAAGGGTGTCGCATTGCCGTCCGGGTCGGGGAAGTCCGGCCCCCAGAGGATCAGGACCATCTGGCCCTTCTGGGCGCGGTAGATGTTGAGCAGCTGCGCCTGTGCGGTCTCCTTGATCTGCAGGGTGATCCCGCTCTTGGCCAGGTCGCTCTGGACCTTGGCGGCGATGTCTGACCACTTCACTCCGCCAGGAGCGGGCCCTGTGGGCACGAGGAGTTCCACGGTGAACCCGCCACCCAGGCCCGCCTCCCTCAGCAGGGCCTTGGCCCGCGCGGGATTCTGCTGGAACGGCGTGGCCGGGTTGAAGCCGAACAGCCCCTCCGGGATGATGGTCTGCACTTTACGGGCTTCGCCCCGCAGGAGGTTGCGCACGATCCCGTCATAGTCGATGCTCCAGCGGATCGCCTCCCGTACCTGGGCCTTGTCCAGCGGCGGGTGTTTGACGTTCATGCCGATGTAGACGAGCTGCAGCAGCTTGCCACGCTGGATCTTCACATTCTGGTCCCCCGCCATCTCCCGGGCCTGCTCCGGGGTGAGGTTGGCGGCGATGTCGGCGTCGCCCGAGGCCACCATGAACTTCTGCGTGCTGGTCTCCGGGACGTGCTGGATGATGACACGCGAGACTTTGGGCCTGGGTCCCCAGTAGTTGGGGTTGGCCACCAGGACGGCCCGCGCCTCCGCATCCCACCGCTCTAGCCTGTAAGGCCCGGTGCCCGCAGAGTGGTTGCGCAGCCAGGCCTCCCCCCGGTCGGTCCCGCTCTGATGGGCCAGGGCTTCCTCCGGATCGACGACGGCCCCGACGGTGAAGGTGAGGATGGAGAGGAAGGCCTGGGGGCTGGCCGTCTTGGGCAGGGTGACTTCGACCGTGTCGTTGCCGATGGCTTTGGTGTCTCCTTCCTTCAGCCCGGCGACATCCTTGAGGAGAAAGGCGGGGGACTTGTTCAGGGCGATGACGCGGTCCAGCGAGAAGGCTACCGCCCTGGCCGTGAGGGGGCGGCCGGTGCTGAACCGCACACCCGGGCGCAGTTTGAAAGTGACTTTCCATGCGCTCCCCGCGTCGCGGATCCTCCAGGAGGTAGCCAGCCGGGGTTTGAGCGTGGAGAGATCCTCACCCTCGAAGGCGACCAGCGTGTCATAGACGTTCTGGGCCACCAGGATCCCGCTGAACTCGTATGCCACAGCTGGATCCAGGGAGATCATGTCGCTGATGTCCGAAACGTAGACCAACGTGTCCCGAGCCGGTGCGGCAAACCCTCCGGTCCCGAAGGGCCAGAATAGCGCCGCCAGAAGCACGACAACGGCGAGCCTTGGGCGCATAGGCCTTCCTCCTTTACTGCCTATGAATGGCACTAGTGTAACGATTTCGTCGGGACGGTTCCAGAACCTGATGGCCGTCCGCTCGATCGGGTGGTGACCCGATGCGCAGCCTGACAAGGGGCGCAGCAGCGCCAGCGCACGGCGAGCGCGGCTCGGTGCACCCAGCGACCCGCCTCGCCAGCAGGAACGCCTCGACCGTGTCGTGAAAGGGGTGAGCGCCTGCCGTTTTCTGTGAATAACCGAAGGGGCAAAAATGCGAAACCGCGTGACAGATGCGGGGTGGTGGGCGGTGCAGGGCTCGAACCTGCGACCTCATGCGTGTGAAGCATGCGCTCTCCCGCTGAGCTAACCGCCCACGACGCACGCTCATTGTAGGATGCGGGCGAACGGAGCGTCAAGGAAGGCCGGGGTGGCCGCCGCCGTGGGACCGGCGGCGGTGCTGAAGGCGCTGGCGGCGGCCATCGTCCGCTGTCACCGCTGCCCCCGCCTGCGGGCGTATTGCCGCGCCGTCGCCCGCGTCCGGCGGCGCGCCTACCGCGACCAGGTCTACTGGGGCCGGCCCGTCCCCGGCTTCGGCGACCCGCAGGCGCGCGTGCTGGTGGTCGGGCTCGCGCCGGGCGCGCACGGGGCCAACCGCACCGGGCGCATGTTCACGGGGGACGGCGCCGGGGCGACCCTGATGCGCGCGCTCTACGCCGCGGGCTTCGCCTCGCAGCCCACCTCGGTGGCGCGCGACGACGGCCTGCGCCTGCGGGACCTGTGGCTCACGGCGGCGGTCCGCTGCGCCCCGCCGGACAACCGTCCCACCCCGGAGGAGGTGGCGCGCTGCCGCGACTACCTGGGCACGGAGCTCGTGACGCTCCCCCACCTCCGCGTCGTCGTGGCACTGGGGCGACTGGCCCACGACGCGGTGCTGGCGGCGGCGCAGAGCGCCGGGGTGACCGTGCCGCGCCCGCGCCCCGCCTTCGCCCACGGAGCGGAAGTGGTGCTGCCGTGGGGGGCGCGCTCGCTGGCCCTCCTCGACACCTACCACCCCAGCCGCCAGAACACCCAGACCGGCCGCCTCACGGTGGACATGCTGGTCGGGGTGTTCCTGCGGGCGAGAGCGCTCTGCTGAGTCCGCCCGCCCTACCGCGCCGCGCCTTTGCGGTCCTCCTCGCCCTGGTCCTCGCCGGCACGGTGGCGCGGGCGCTGATGGCGGCGCTGCTGCCGGTGATGGACGACGAGGCCTACTACTGGGTCTGGTCCCGCCGGCTGGCCTGGAGCTACCCGGACCACCCGCCCATGGTGGCGGTGCTGGTGGCGCTGGGCACGCGGCTGGCCGGTGACGGTGCCATCGGGATCCGCTGGCCCTTCCTGGTGCTCAGCGCGCCGCTGCCCGTGCTGACCTTCGGAGTGGGCCGGGCGCTCTTCGACGCCCGCACCGGCGTGCGCGCCGCCGTCGTCGTCAGCATCCTGCCCATCGTCGCCACCGCGAGCACCCTCGCCTTCCCCGACGGGCCGCTGGGCACCTGCTGGCTCCTGGCGCTGTGGACGGGCTGGTATGCCCTGAGGCGTGGCGGCTGGTGGTGGCTGCCCGCCGGCGCGGCGGTGGGCGCGGCGGTGCTCAGCAAGCTCACCGCGCTCCTCCTGGCCGCAGGACTGGCCGGGGCCTGGCTCACCGGTCCCTGGCGGCGCAGCCTGCGCGACCCCTGGTGGTACGTCGGGGTCGCGGCGGCCGCGGGCCTCGTCATCCCGGCGGCGGTGTGGAATGCCGGGCACGGCTGGCCGACGGTGCGCACCGCGCTGGCCGGGCCGGTGTGGATCACCCCGCGCTTGCCCGCCATCAACCTGGCGCTCTTCGCCGCTTCCCAGCTGGGCTACTTCGGCCCCATCGCCCCCTGGCTCGTGGCCGCGGCCGGGCAGGCGCTGCGCCGGGCGGCTGCACCCGCCTGGCGGTACCTGGCGTGGACGACGCTGCCGCTCATGGGGGCAGTGGTGGTGAGCGCCTTGGCCGCGCGCGCGAAACCCCACTGGCCCTCCCCCGCCTACCTGAGCGCGGCGGTCGCCCTCGGTGCCCTCTGGCCCCAGCTGCGGCCGGCGGCGCGGCGCGGGGCCCTGGTGGCCGCGGGGCTCACAGCCGCGCTCACGGTGGCCACGCTCACGGTCGCCGGGGTGGTGCTGATGGTCGACCCGTACCGGGCGGCCATCCGCGAGGGGAATGGTCGGTGGGACGGGCTGGCTGCCGCGGCGGCGGCGGCGGCGCGCAGCGGACCGCGTCCCGCCTTCATCCTCATCGACGGCTACCAGGCGGCCAGCCAGCTCACCTACCGCCTGTGGGGCCGGGTGCCGGTCACCACCCTGCACGACTACTACGCGCTGCTGCGGCGGCCGGGGGAGTTCATCGGCCAGGACGCAGTCTACGTGGACGTGGACGGCGGGGAGTGGAACCGGGCGCTCCGGCTGTACTGCCGGGACATCCGGCGGGTCGGGCCGTTCGCGCTGCGCCCGGGACAGGAGGCGGTGCTCTACCGGTGCCGGAGCTTTGCGATCTACCGGGGGTATACGGCGCGGTAGACGAAGCGGTCAGCCATTCGCTGCGCGAATGGCTGAAGACTTCACCGCCGTCACGTACGCCAGCTCCCGGGCCAGGCTCTCCGCGCGCTCCGCCACCCAGGTGGCCTGCGCGCCCGGATGGGGACGGCGCGGCGCCCCCAGCCCGTAGGGCGCATCGAGCGGCGCGCGCTCGGGATGGGCCAGCACCTCCTCCAGCACGCGCAGCGCCGCCGCCAGGGCTCCGGCCAGCTCGCGCACGCGCTGGTGCCCCGCGCGCACCTCCTCCAGCGCGGTCGGCTCGGCACCGCGGATGGCGGCCTCCTCCGCGTCGAAGCGGTCGGCCAGGCGGCGCACCACCCCCAGGACCTCGTGCAGCGTGCGCAGCGCCTCCTCAAAGGGCGGCTCCGGCCGACGGGCCAGTCCGGTGGCGGGGTGGTAGCGCAGTTCGCCAGCGACGCGCCGCACCACCAACGCCGCCTGGCGCAGGCGGTCCACCTGCGCGTTGGCCTCGAAGGCCTCGGGAGGGAGCGTCACCACAGGAGACCTCCTCAGGGCTGCACGAGACGTCTACGCGGCGGCGGGCCTGGGCAGGAACCCGTCAGCGATCAACCGAATCTTACCGACCAACGCGCCACCGGTCCACGGTCCGGCGCGTGACCGGTCTCGGAGCCCTCGCGTCTTGCGTCTCGTCGCGGTCGTCGTCCTCCTGGTCCTCTGGTCGTGGGGCCCGGCGCTGTGGGCCGGCGGGTCGGACCTCCGCCCCGAGGTCCGTCTCGGGGCCGACACCCTGCTCACCGACCCGGCACCGCTCGCTGGCAAGCGCGTCGGCCTGGTCACCCACCTGGCCGGCACGACCGCCGCGGGCGACCTCACCGCGGCGGCGCTGGCCCGCACGCCCGGGGTGCGCCTCACCGCGCTCTTCGCCCCCGAGCACGGGTTCGACGGCAGTGCGGGCGCGGGCGTCCCCGTGGCCAGCACCCACATCGGCGGCGCACCGGGGGCGATCCTCCCCTCGCGGACGCCGGTGTACAGCCTCTACGGCGGCGCCTTCCGGCCGACGCGGCAGATGCTGGCGCGCGTGGACGTCCTCGTGGTCGACCTGCAGGACGCCGGTACGCGCCCGTACACCTACGCCTCCACGATGGCGCTGGTGATGGCGGCCGCCCGCGAGGCCGGCAAGCCCGTCGTCGTCCTCGACCGGCCCAACCCGCTCGGCGGCACCGTCGTCGACGGCCCGGTGCTCGAGCCCGCCTTCCGCTCCTTCATCGGGCTCTACCCGATCCCGCTGGTGCACGGGATGACGCTCGGGGAACTCGCCCGCCTGTACAACGACGCCTTCGGCATCGGCGCCCAGCTCACCGTCGTGCCCATGCAGGGGTGGAGCCGGAGCATGCCCTGGACCGAGACGGGGCTGCCCTGGGTGAACCCCTCCCCGGGCCTCACCCACGCCGACGCCCCCTTCTACTACGCCGCCACCGGCCCGCTCGACGGGACGAACCTGTGGAACGGGGTGGCCACCACCTCGCGCTTCCAGGTGGTGCTGGCGCCCTGGATGGACGGCGAGCGCCTGGCCGCCCGCCTCAACCGCCGCGGGCTGCCGGGGGTGCGCTTCTCCCCCTCTGCCGTCCCCCACCCGCGCACGGGACGGGTGTGGCGCGGAGTGCGGCTGCACGTGACGGACCGCGCCGCCTTCCGCCCGGCCACCACGACCGTCTACGTGCTGGCGGAGATCCGCGACCTCCACCCGGGGCAGCTGCGCTTCCGGCTGCCCCGCCGCGGCCGGGCCCTCTTCGACGTGGTCTGGGGGACCAAGCAGGTGCGGGTGGACCTCACGCGCGGGCTGCCCGCGGAGGCCATCGTGGCGCGCTGGCAACCGGCGCTGCGCCGGTTCGAGGCGCTGCGGAGCCGCTACCTCCTGTACGAGTGACCGGGAGGCCCCGTCCGCGTGGGCGGACGCCGGGCCGGGCGGGCGGATGGCGCCCGGCGGCGCCGGCGGGCCGGCGGATCAGCCCTTCACCGCGCCGGCCGTGAGGCCCTGGATGAAGCGGTCGATGAAGAGGTTGTAGACGATGGCGATGGGGATGCTGGTGATGAGCGCCGCCGCCATCAGCGAGCCCCAGTAGAAGACGTCCCCCCGCACCAGCGCCACCGGCACCCCCAGGCTGACGGTCATCCGCCCCACCGCGCTGATGAAGGTCAGCGCGTAGACGAACTCCTGCATCACCAGGGTGAAGGCGAACATGGCCGCGGTGAGGATCCCGGAGACGGCCAGCGGGAACATCACCCGGCGGATCACCGCCAGCCGGCTGTAGCCGTCGATCATCCCCTGCTCCTCGATGTCCCGCGGGATGGCGCGGAAGAACCCCATGAGCAGCCAGGTGCAGAAGGGGATGGTGAAGGTGGGGTAGATGAGCACCAGCGCCCACAGGGTGTTCTGCAGGTGGAGCATGGCGATGACCCGGGCGAAGGGGATGAAGAGCAGCGTGGGCGGGATGAGGTAGGTGAGGAAGATGGCGATGCCCAGCCGCTCGCCCCAGCGCCCGGCCAGGCGCGCCAGGGCGTACCCCGCCGGCACCGCCACCAGCAGGGTGATGAGCACGACCAGCGCCCCGACCAGGACCGTGTTGCGCACCCACACCAGGTACTGGGTCTCCAGGAAGAGGAGGCGCACGTGCTGCAGGGTGGGCGGCTCGTTGAAGATCCAGGGGATGTGCTGCAGGTTGGTGGCCCCCACGTAGAGGTCGCGGTTGGTCTTGAAGGCGGTGAGGAACATCCAGTAGAAGGGGAAGACCGCGAAGAGGGTGAAGGCCAGCGCCGCCAGGTAGAGGGCGGTGCGCTTGAGGGCACGGACGGCCCGCCGCCGCCGGCGCGGGGCAACCCCGGCTGGCCGTCCCGTCCCCCGCAGCGTGGCCACTGACGCGGCGCGGGCGTCACGCGACTGCCAGCGCCTCATCCGCCCACCTCGGTCCGCCGCGCCGTCCGCAGCATCACCCAGGCCACCACCACCAGCACCGGCAGCAGGAAGAGGGCGATGGCCGCCCCCTGGCCCAGGTCGGCCGCTAGGATCCCCCGCTGGAAGGCCAGCGTGGCCAGCACGTGGGTGCTGTTGTAGGGGCCGCCGCGCGTGAGCAGCCAGACCACGCCCAGGTCGGTGGCGGTGAAGACCACTCCGAAGAGCACCGAGACGGTGACGATGGGCAGCAGCAGGGGCAGCTGCACCTGGAAGAGCCGGCGGAAGAAGCCGGCCCCGTCCACCACGGCCGCCTCCCGGATCTCCTGGGGCAGCGCGGTCATCCCCGCGAGCACGATCACCGTGGCGAAGGGGAACATCCGCCAGACGTGCACCGTGATGATGGCGATCATCGCCAGGGTGGGGTCGCCGAACCAGTAGAGCCACCCCTGCAGCAGCCCCAGGACCTTGAGCGTCCAGTTCACCACGCTGAAGGTGGAGTCGAAGATCCAGGTCCAGGCCATGGCCGCCAGCGAGACCGGCACCGCCCACGGCAGCAGCAGGAGGAAGCGCACCGCCCGGCGGCCGATGAAGGCGGCGTCGAGGACGTTCGCCGCCACCACCGCCAGCAGGATGACGATGGCCTGGGAGACGGCGGTGAAGAGGAACGTGTTGCGCAGCGCCAGGCGGAACTGCGGGTCGGGCAGCAAGCGGGCGAAGTTGCGCAGCCCCACCCAGGTGAAGTCCAGGCTGCCGGCCGTGGCGGCGCTGAAGCTCAGCAGGATGGCCAGCACGAAGGGCAGCCCCACCAGGAGGAGGACGTAGAGGAGGGCCGGCGTGAGCATGATCCGCGCCAGCAGGTCCTCCCGGTCGGCCAGGGTGCGCCGCGGCGCGACGACCCGCGGCGGGGCCAGCGCGGCTTCCCCGGCCTGGCGGCGCAACGCCATGGGTCAGCGGGCGCCGTCGCGGGCGCGGCCGGTAGCACGGTCGAAGGTGCGCAGCGCCCGCTGCGGCACGGCGAAGCGGTACACCTCCCCCTCCTGGATGGGGGTGCGGATCGTCACCGGCAGGGCGGCGATCACCGTCTGGTCCCGGCGCGCCTGCTCCTCCAGCGTCCCGTAGAGGAGGCGGTCGGCGCCCAGGTGCTCGATCTGGCGCACGCGCAGGTGGAAGGTCACCACCGGCTCCTCCGAAGGAAAGACCTCCCGGGGGAGGAAGTGCTCCGGGCGGAAGCCCAGCAGCGTCTCGCTGTCGTGCTCCACCAGGTTCATGGGGGGCGAGCCCAGGAAGGTGGCGACGAAGGTGTCCGCCGGGTAGTCGTAGACCTCCTGGGGCGTGCCGATCTGGCGCACCTTCCCGCGATCCATCACGGCGATGCGGTCGCCCAGCCCCATCGCCTCCACCTGGTCGTGGGTGACGTAGATGGTCGTCGTGCCGATCTGCCGCTGGAATTCCTTCAGCTCGTAGCGGGCGATGGCCCGCAGCTGGGCGTCCAGGTTGCTCAGCGGCTCGTCGAAGAGGAAGACCCGCGGGTCCCGCACGACCGCCCGGGCCAGCGCCACGCGCTGCCGCTCCCCGCCGGAGAGCTGGCGAGGCAGGCGCCGCAACAGGTGGCCGATGCCGAACATGCGGGCGCCGGCGTCCACCTTCTCGGCGATCTGCGCCTGGGCCAGCCCCAGCGCCTCCAGCGGGAAGGCGATGTTGCCGAAGGCCGTCTTGTGCGGGTAGAGGGCGTAGCTCTGGAAGACCATGGCCACGCCGCGGGCGCGCGGCGGGACGTCCTCGTCCACCTCCTCCCCGCCGATGACGATCCGGCCGGAGGTCGGCGTCTCCAGGCCGGCGATCATGCGCATGAGAGTGGTCTTGCCGCACCCCGACGGGCCCAGCAGGACCAGGAGTTCCCCCTCGGCGACATCGAGGTTCACGCCGTCGACGGCGCGCACCTCGCCGAAGTGCTTGTGCAGGTCGTGCGTCTCCACGTACCCCATCGCTGCCCCTTCACCCCATCACCGGCGCCGGGCGCAGCGGCGGGGGCGTCCGCGGGACCCGCCTCCCGCCTGCGGGCCCCCCCGGACTACCCCCGCCGCCGTCAGCCGTTACCTGACGGACCCCGAGTCCCGTCCGGCGGTCCCGCCGGCCGGGCCCAGGTGCCGTCCCCGATCCGCCTACCGGTCCCGGGTCCCGCCGCCCACCAGCCCGGCGCGGCGCCACTTCTCGAAGATCGCCTTCACCCGCCGGTCCGTCTCGCGCACTGCGTCCCGCGGGCTCAGCTGCCCGGTGGCGGCCTTGGCGAACATGTCGGGGATGACGAAGGTGTCGAAGATCTCGCCGATGGCCGGGTTGGCCGGGCCCGGGTGACCGGGGTTGGTGGACCACTCCTCGGCGTCGGCCAGGACCGCCAGCTTGTTCTCCGGCTTCGACCCGAAGGGGTCCCGCAGCACCGCCGCCCGCACCCACTTCCGCCCCTCGTCGGGCCTCTGGGCCACCGGGACGTTGCGCGGCGCCACCGAGCCCATGAAGGAGGGGAAGTTGTACAGCTTGCTGGCCAGCACCGCCTCCCGGTAGTTGTCCACCAGGTCCAGGAGGAACTGCTTGGCGTGGTCGGGGCTGCGGGCGAAGCGCCAGATCACCCACACCCCCATGACGTGCTCGCTGGCCCACCGGGCGCGGGGCCCGCGCAGGGCCGGGACGAAGTGGATGTCGTCCGCCACCGGCAGGTTGTTGTCCTGGGCCGTACGGTAGGCGGAGATCGAGTTCAGGATGTAGGCCGTCTGCCGGGCGTTCAGCGCCTGGTTGTTGCTGGCGGCGTTCCAGCTGAGCACCGCCGGGTTCATCACCTCGCGGAAGAGGCGGACGCCGTACTCGACGGCGCGCACCATCTCCTCCGTGTTCACGGTCACGTTCTCCTGGGCGTCCTGCTCGGAGGCCCCGAAGGACCACATGATGGCGTGGGTGGCCATGTTGGAGTCGATGTCCTGGGAGAAGCCGATGCCGATGGGGATCTGGATCTCCCGGAAGCGCTCCTTGATGCGCCGCCCGGCGACGAGCAGGTCGTCCCAGGTGGCGGGGCCGTTGGGGAAGCCCACGGCCGTCCACACGCTCTTGAGGTAGTCGCCCGGGTCGGGCACCCAGTTGTCGGAGAAGCCGAAGTACTTACGGGTGTTGGCGTTGTAGACGGACTTGCGGACGAGCGGCACCATGGGGCCGTAGCGCCGCTCGGCCTCGCGGTTGATGTCGGTCAGGTCGAGTACCTGTGGCTCGAACGCCGACGGGGGCGACAGGAAGAAAAAGAGGTCGTGGCCCTGCTGCGCCGCGACCTCCGCGTTCGCCCGGGGGACGATGTCGGCGAAGGAGATGTGGTCGACCGTCACCTGGATCCCCTTCTCTCGTCCCCATCGCTCCGCCCAGGGGTCGAACCAGGCATCGAAGGCCGGCACGAAGTGGCTCCACGTCAGGATGCGCAGCGTGCGCGGCTGGGCGCGGACGATGGTGGGACCGAAGACCGCGGTGCCGGTGGCGGCGAGCCCTGCCCCGGCCGCACCAGCCACCGCCAGTTTCAGGAAGTCGCGTCGGGAGAGGCGCCGCCAGCGCCCGTCCGCGACCTTGACCCACTTCTCCTGCGGCTCACTCACTCCCCGCCCACCTCCTCGATCCATCGGTGTGGACCGCAGATGCTCCCCAGGACCGCAGGCCGTCGGGACCGCCCCTCCCGACGGCCGCGGCCCGCAGCGCCAAGTCGCCTGACAAACCCGACACAACGGGATTTTTTAGCAAGTATAGAGGGAACGGGCGGGCATTGACAATGACGGGGCCCGCGAGGGATGGGAGCGATGCGCAGCCGGACCATGGTGCCCCCAGCGGGATTCGAACCCGCGTTACCGGCTTGAAAGACCGGGGTCCTAGGCCTGGCTAGACGATGGGGGCCAAGCAACAGGACGCGCTTCTCAGTATACCATCGACGCCGCGTGGAGGCTGCCCATGACACCGGCCGTGACAGTCGCCGACGCCACGCCCGCCGGGCTGCCCCTGAACCCGCGACAGGCTGGCTCTGAACCCGTGACGGGCCGCCCGGCCTCCGGGCGGACCGGCTACCGCGCGTGGCGGACCACGAACGCCAGGATCTCCCGCCGCACCGCCGGCCCGTGGCGTGTCCCGAAGAGGTCGGTCCCGTGGGCGGCGGTCGGGTAGAGGCGCAGCGCCTTGGGCGGCGGCGTGCGCGCGTACATCGTGCGCACGCTGGTGGCGAAGGGCTCGTCCCGGCTGCCGGCGATGAAGAGCTTGGGCGCGCGCAGCGCCGCTAGGTGCGGCCGCACGTCCAGGCCCCGGAAGCGCATGCCGCTCGCCACCACGACGACCCCCTGCACCGGCCGCTCCGCGGCCGCGCGCAGCGAGACCGTCCCGCCCATGCTCGCGCCCACCAGGACCACCGGGCGGTCCGAGCCCCGCCGCCGGACCAGGTCGACCGCCGCCACCGCGTCGCGCCAGGTCTGGGCGATGACGAAGCGGCCCGCCGACCGGCCAATCCCCCGGTAGTCGTAGGTCACGGCGGTGAGCCCGCGCCGTGCGGCCGCTTCGGCCAGGTCGAACCAGATGCGCTGGTCGGTGCCGTACATGTGGGAGAAGATCACGACACCCCACCCCGTGCCGAAGGCATGGCCGCGGAGGAGCACCCCGTCGTCGGCGCGGAAGGCGATCGCCTCCCGGGCCAGGACCGGGGCGGCCAGCACCCCCACGGTGGCCAGGAGGAGCAGCCCACCCGCCCACCGCCACACCGCACGCGCGCGGCCCCACGGCCGTCCGGCACCCCCGGGGCGCGGCCGCTCACAGCACCCCCCGGATCTTGCCGCCATCCACCTGGATCACCGTCCCCGTGACGAAGCTGGCCTGCTCCGAGGCCAGGAAGGCCACCACCGCGGCGAACTCCTCCGGCCGCCCCAGCCGTCCTAGTGGGAGGTCGTCGGTCCACAGGCGCTGCGTTGCCTCTTCCTCGGAGATCCCCTGGCGCGCCGCCATCGTGCGGGTGAGGGCTACCAGCCGGTCGGTGGCGATCGGGCCTGGACAGACGGTGTTCACCAGGATGTTGTGGGGACCCAGCTCGTCGGCCAGCGTCTTCGTCAGGCCCGCCACGGCCAGGCGCACGCTGTTGCTCAGGACGAGGCCGCGCAGGGGCTGCTTCATCACGTAGGAAGTCACGGCGATGATCCGCCCCCACCGTCGCTGACGCATCCCCGGGATGACGGCGCGGCAGAGGCGCACGACGCTGAGCAGGGTGAGGCGGACGGCCTCCTCCCACGCCGCGTCGTCCACCTCGAGGAAGGCTCCCGCGGGCGGGCCGCCGGCATTGGCCACCAGGATCTCCACGGGGCCCAGCCGCGCCGCCTCCTCCGCGGCCCGGGTGGCCCCTTCCGCGGTGGCCACGTCCGCGACGATGTCCACCGCCTCGCCGCCGACGCCGCGCACCTCGGCCACCGCTGCCCGCAGCGCCTCGGCCGAGCGTGCGGCCAGAGCCACTCGCGCGCCCTCCCGCCCCAGCGCCACCGCCACGGCCCGTCCCAGGCCGCGGCTCGCGCCGGTGACCAGCGCCACCCGTCCCCGGATCCCCAGGTCCATCCCTGCCTCCCCACCGGTGAACCGGCCTGCCCGAGACCTCCGGCGTGGACCGCGCGCGGGCACGCCGCAGAGGGGACCCTGCGCCGGCGCCCCGGGCAGTCTAAGGCCAGAGGAGCAACGCGCGCAGCGCCCGCCTGCGGGATTTGGCCAGGGGGATGAGGGTTTCCTGTGCGTCGTCGAGCAGGAGGCTGTGGGCCTCGCGCGACCAGGCGACGATCCGCCGCACCCGGCGCAGGTTCACCAGGTAGGCGCGGTGGCAGCGGAAGAAGCCGTGGGGCACGAGCAGCTGCTCCAGGCGCCCGAGCGGGACCCGGGCCCGCAGCGACCCCTCCTCAAGCCACAGGGTGACCACGGCACCGTCGGCCCGCACCGCCAGCACGTGGCGCACCGCGATGAGGCGGTGCTCGCCATCCACGCGCAGGCACAGCCGGTCCGGGGCCCCGCCCTGGGACGCTGTCTGTTCCCCGGCCGCGCGCAGGCGAGCCAGGGCCCGCCCCAGCCGGTCGAGGGTCGGTGGTTTCACCAGGTAGTCGACCGCCGCCACGTCGTAGGCGGGGAGCGCGTAGTCCGGAAACCCGGTGACGAAGACGACCGGGATCCCGGCCCGCCGGCACCGATCCCCCACCGCCAGCCCGTCCAGGTCCGGGAGCCGGATGTCGAGGAAGGCGGCATCGACCGTCCGGTGCGCCAGCACGGCCAGTGCCTCCGCGCCGGTGCTGGCCTCGGCCACGACCGCGTGCCCCAGATCGCGGAGCAGCCGGCCGAGCAGCCGGCGCCCCGCTGCCTCATCGTCCACCACGAGGGCCCGCATCCGCCCCTCCGTGCCCCTGCTCCGCACGCTGCCCGCGCTCCTCCGGCCACGCCGGCGGTCCCACCGTCTCTGCGGTCGCCTCCGTCTCTCCGGCCTCCTCAAAGGGCAGGCTCGCCACCGCCAGCCACCCGCGTCCGAGGCGGCGCACCACGCGCACCGCTCCCTGCCGACCGTACGCCAGGTGCAGCCGGCGGCGCACGTTGCGCAGCGCCAGCCCCGGGCCGGGTCGTGATCGCCCTCCGCCGAGCCACGCCCGCTGCGCTCGATGCCCGTCGGCGACCCTCCCGTCGGCGGCCACCGGGAGCCCGTCGTCGGCCACCAGGAGGAGCAGCCGATCTCGCCGCCGGCAGGCGTGCACCTCCACCGTGCCGCCCAGCGGCCGGGCGCTCACCCCGTGGATCACCGCGTTCTCGACCAGCGGCTGGAGGACGAGCGGCGGGATGGCGGCCGTCAGCGTCTCGGGGGCGATGGCCAGCCGGGTGCGCAGACGTGGTCCCAGTCGCACCCGCTCGAGGGCCAGGTAGGTGAGCACGACCTCGAGCTCGTGCCGCAGCGGGACGACCGTGGCCGGGGTGAGCCGGGCCTGCACGTATCCGGCCAGCAACCCGATGAGCTGCTCGGCGAGGCGGGGGTGTGTCCCCACCCAGAGCTGGACCGCGGTGAGGGCGTTGCAGAGAAAGTGGGCGTGGATCTGCTCCACCGCGGCCACGGCATCCGGAGCAGACCACACGCCTCCCTCGCGCCCGGCCATGCTCCCTCCCCAACCCTGGCGGGCCACTATGCCCTCCAGGCGGTCACCTGGAAACCGTGGCTGGCTCGCCCGGCGGGACGCTCGGAGCGGCGTTGGCTGCAGGACGGCGCCGCCGCGGCTTGCCGTTCGGGGAGAGCCCGTCGGGGTGTTCCACCGCCAGGGCTGTGCGCAGCCGGCGGATGGCCCGCTCCTGGAGCTCCGCTGCGCGCGTCATGGAGATCCCGAAGCAGGCGGCCACCTCCCGCAGGCGCAGCCCCCGGCCGAAGCGCAGGGCCAGGAGCCGCCGGTGGCGCGGGGGGAGGGCGCGCAGGGCTCGCTCCACCTCGGCCCGCAACTCCTCGGCCAGCAGGGCCTCCTCGGGCTGCCCGTCGTCGCCGGCGAGGACGAGGGCCGCATCCAGTGGGACGACCTTCAGCGGCACGACGGCCAGCGGGGCCGATGCGCGGGGCGCCGCGCCCAGCTGGCGGCGCAGGCTGCGGGGGAGCGGGTCGCGCCCGCGCAGGCCGTCGAGGATGGCTCCCCGAATGCGGTAGGTGGCGTAGGTGCTGAAGTCCACGCCGCGCGACGGGTCGAACCGCCCGATCGCCTCGAGCAACCCCACGACCCCGTCGTGTACGAGGTCGTCCACCTCCACCGACGGCGGCAACGCCTGCGCCACGCCCCGGGCAATCCCCCGGACGAGCGGCAGCAGCGTCTCCGCCGCCGGGAGCGTCTGTTGGCCCGCGCCGCTCCGCGCGTCCCTCCCCGGCTCTCCCACGGCTGGTTGACCTCTCGTCGGTGTGAGGCCATGCTTGCACCGCCCGCTCTCCGCGGTCTCACTGTGACGCACAACTAGCCGGAAGGGAGCACGAACGGCCGCACCAGGGCGGTGGGCGGCGGGCCTGCAGTCCGACGACCGGGCCCACCCACCGATGGGGAGCGGAGTAGTTACGGGGGGAGGAGGCGCACGTCCAGCGCTTCGCCCTCGAGGACGGCCAAGGCGCCGGCGATCTCGTCGCGGCCCAGCGTGCAGTTCACGACCGTCGTGGCGCCCAGGCGGACCACGCCCGGCGACTCGTGGACGTGGCCGCAGACGTGCAGCCGCGGTTGCCAGCGCTCGATCAGCGCGCGCACCGCCGGGGAGCCGATGTGCCGGCCGGTGCCCACGCGGTCCAGCACGCCGGCGGGAGGCTCGTGCGTCACCAGCACGTCGCAGGGCCCGGCCACCTCGGGGCCGGCGAAGGTCACCCCACCGATGACCCGGGGGGAGTCGCCGAGGAGGACCCCGCGCCGCCGCATCGCCTCCACGGTGTGGGCGTCGTCCATGTTCCCCGACACGGCCACGATGGGCACGTCCAGGGTCTCCAGCAGCTGGAGGGCCCCGGAGCCGCTGCCAGCGTGCGTCAGGTCTCCCGCCAGACAGAGGACATCGGGGCGGTGCTCGGCGACCAGCGCCCGGACCCGCGCCACGCGAGCCGGCCGTCCGTGGAGGTCGGCACAGGCCAGGATCCGCACGGTCTGTATGATAGCAAGGGCATGCCGGCAGCCCGCCCGAGGAGGAGGGCACGATGCGACGCACCGTGGACGGGGTGACGCTGGGCTACGACCTGGAGGGGAGCGGCGAGCCCCTCCTTTTCCTGCACGGCTTCCCCCTCCACCGGGGCATGTGGCGGCCCCAGGTCGCCGGACTGCGCGACCGGTTTCAGGTGCTCACCGTGGACTTGCGCGGCTTCGGGGAGTCCTCCGTCAGCGACCAGGTGACGCTGGCGCAGCTCGCCGCCGACGTGAGGGCGCTGGCAGCGTCACTGGGCATCGCCCGGGCCACCGTGATCGGTCTCTCCATGGGCGGCTACGTGGCCTTCCGGCTGCTGGAGCAGGCGCCGACCTTCGCCACCCGGCTCGTCCTTGCCGACACGCGAGCCGAGCCGGACACGGAGGAGGGCCGGGCGCGCCGCCTGGCGCTGGCCGCGCGCGTCGCGCAGGAGGGGTGCGAGGCCCTGCGCGACTTCGTCGGCGGGCTGGTGGGTCCTACGACCCGCGCCCGCCGTCCTCACGTCGTCGCCACCGTGGAGGCACTGGCGGCGACGGCGGATCCGCGGGCGCTGGCGGCCACCCTGCGGGCGCTGGCGGCCCGTCCCGACAGCCGTCCCCTCCTGTCCCAGATCACCGTGCCCACCCTGGTCCTCGTCGGGGAGGAGGACTCGGTCACCCCGCCGGAGGTCGCGCGGGCCATGGCCGCAGCCATCCCGAACAGCCGGCTGATCGTGCTGCCGGAGGCGGGCCACCTGAGCAACCTGGAGACGCCGGAAGCGTTCACGACAGCCCTGCACGCCTTCCTGGAGGCCACCCAAGCCGAGCAGTGAGCGGTTCCCGCTCCGGGGACGCCGGCGCCCTCACGCCCTGCGACCGACCGGACGTGCGGATGCGCCACAGGAGCCAGGCCACATACCCATACGTCGCCCAGATCCCGCCCAGGACCGCCGCGAGCAGCGCCACCTGCGCCGGCACGGGATAGGGACTGATCACGCCCGGCTGCGGGCTCAGGGCCCTGAGCACGTCGCGGTCCGGTCGCACCCGCGGAGTGGCCGGGGACGGTCCACCCACGCGCACGGTCGCGTGCACCTGCCCGATGTCCGCGCTCTCCGCTCGGATCGCCGTCGCCCGCACGCCGGCGGGAAGGCCCATCCGCGCCCGGCCGGCGGCGTCCGTCGATCGCTCCTCCAGGAGGAGCCAGCCGAAGGTCGTGCGGGCCTTGAACACGATGAGCGCCTCGGGCACCGGCGCGCCTGTCGCGTCGGTGACCACGGCCATGATCCACCGCGCGTCCTCGAGGCCCGCCACCTCCAGGGTGATGCGGGCCGGCTCGGCGGCCCACGCCGGGCAGGCGAACAGCGCCGCCACCGCCAGGCCCAGCCAGACCCCCCCCGGGCCGGCGATCAGCGCGCTAGCGCTAAAGCGCCGGGACACCGGGGACCCCCTCCTGGCCGGCCGGGCGGAGCGGCGCGGGCTCCTGGCGCGTCTCCCAGATGGGGATGATGGGGAACACCTTGCTGAACCCGATGTAGATGAGCGCGAAACCCGCCAGCGCGCCGGCCGTGATCGACCACTCCACCCAGGTGGGCTGGTAGGCGGCCCACCCAGTCGGTGCACGCTGGATGGGCAGGAAGGGGTTGAGCAGCGTCGGGACGATGATGAGGTAGCGCTTGAGCCATGCGCCGACGTTCACCAGCAGCGAAGCGACCACGGCGGCCGCGATGGGCCGGACGTGGAAGACGGGGAGCCAGGCCAGGAAGAGCCAGAGGACCAGCGCCGGCAGCGCCCACGGTGGGATCAGCGCGGTCAGGTTCACGCGGGCCATCGTCATGCGCGGGCCGGCGGCGGACAGGACCACGGTGGCGACGGCGTACGTGACGGCTGCCGCCAGCGCCGGCCGCGGTCGCAACAGCGGTACCCTGTGCAGCCGAGGCACCCAGGCGATCCGCGGCAGGGTGAGGAGGAGCACCGGGAGCAAGATGCCAGTCAGCTGCGTGAACCAGAACAGCCGCGCCAAGGGACCGCTGAAGACGGCCGTGAGGTACCCCCGCTCGGCGGTCGCCATCTTGTAGGCGGGCGTCAGGTACTCCGCGAACGTGAAGTAGCCGTACGCCAGCCCCAGCGCGATGAGCAAGTAGCCCATGCGCCGGAAGTGCGCCTCGGTGATGTAGTCCTCCAGGTGGTAGGCCCACCGAAACGTCGCCATGGCTGTCACGACCGCCGCGGCCCCGCTGAACAGGGCCCCCGAGACGAAGTAGGGACCGAAGATGGTGCTGTTCCAGCCTGCGCGCAGCGTCATGCCGAAGATCCAGGAGACGACGGTGTGCACGGAGACGGCGATCGGGATGATCATCACCGCCAGCACCCGCATGATGGTCTCCAGGGCGTGGCGCTGGGCGGGGGTGTCCTGCCACCCGAGGCTCAGGAGGGTGTACAGCCGCCGGCGCCAGGCGGGGCCCCCGGCGTAGCGGTGGCGCAGGAGGGCGAGGTCGGGGATCATGGGCACGTAGAGGAAGAGCGTACTGCCGGTCAGGTAGGTCGTGATGGACAGGATGTCCCACAGGATCGGGGACTGCAGTCGGCCATGCCCGATGAGGGTCAGCAACCGGTCTGGTCGCCCCATGTCCACCACCGGCATCAGGGCTCCCATCAGGAGGGAGGCAAAGGTGATGGCCTCCGCCATGCGGGTGATGGGGCGCCGCCACTCGGCGCCCGTCAGACGCAGGATGGCCGACATCAGGGCGCCCACGTGGCTGACGCCGATGAAGAAGACGAAGTTGGCGATGTAGACGCCCCACAGGACGTGGTCGCGCAGACCGGTGACGCCCAGGCCGTGGCGCAGCTGCGTGGCATACGCCACCAGGCCCCAGACGACCACCGCCAGCAGCCCCCCGATCAAGGCGGAGAAGCCCGTTCCGCCCGCCGACAGCGAGGCGAGCAGGCGCTCCTCGCGGTCCGAGAACCCGTGGTGAGGCGGCCTGCTCATGGCACCGCACCTCCGACGGCGCCAGGCCGGTCCGGCGGAACGGTCCGTCGCGGCGCCGCCGCCGGCACAGGTGCCGCCGCCGGCTCCGCCGGCGGCGCGGGGTAGAGGCGCTGGCGCGGCGGCAGGTAGTAGACGCGCGGCTCGGTGCCCAGCTCCTCCAACAGGCGGTAGCCGGCCTGCTCGGTCACCAGCGCCGAGAAGCGGACCGTCTCGCCCTGGGAGTTGGTCACGGCGTCTTCCTCACGGTCGCCGAAATAGATGGCACCCATGGGACAGGCTGCCACGCAGGCGGGAAGCTTCCCCTCCTTGATCAGGGCGGGGCAGAAGATGCACTTCTCCGTGGTGCCCTTGAAATGCACGCGGTTCCACTCGGGGTCGTACGCCTCCCCGGTCCGCTCGGGGGTGGCGGCCGGCTCGAGCCAGTTGAAGGCCCGGGCCTGGTAGGGACACGCGGCGATGCAGTACCGACAGCCGATGCACCGGCTGGTGTCCTGCATGACGATGCCGTCGTCGCGCTTCCACGTGGCGCTGACCGGGCAGACCTTCACGCACGGCGGGTTGTCGCACTGCATGCAGGGACGCGGCAGCCAGTAGGCCAGGCCGGTGGCCTCGTCCCGCATCTCGTAGACCCGAATCCACTCCTGTCCTGGCGGGACGCGGTGCATGGCGGTGCACGCCCGGGTGCACTCCTGGCAGCCGTCACACTTGGCCAGGTCCACCACCATGACCCAGCGACGTGGCCGACCGGCCTGGCCCGTGCTGCGGGCGAGGGCCGGCACGCCGCGGCCCGCCCCCACCCACGGGCGGCGCACCGGAGCCGCCGGCTCGCCCACCGCCCATGCCGCGACCATCCCGGCGGCGGCGGCAAGCTTGAGGAAGGACCGTCGCGAGACCCTCACGGCGGCGTGTCGCCCAGGACGACGAGCTGGCCCACCTGGCTGGCGTGATCCGCAGCGCAGCCGGTGAGGGCGCAGCCGAAGTGGTACACACCGGGCCGCGTGGCCCGGAAGCGGAGGGTGGTGGCCTGCCCGGGCGGGATGCTGGGGACCGCGAGGTTGAAGGCGCCCAGGGCGAACCCGTGGGCACTGTCAGGGTCGGCGTTGATCACCCGCAGCATCACCGGGTCGCCAGCATTGACGACCAGCGTCGGCGGCATCCAGTGATAGACGGGGCGGTCCCCCACCTCGAAGGCGTGCAGGTAGAGGTCGAACCGGCGGATTTCCGGCGTCACCGGCGGCGCGGCCGAGATGGGCGGGCGGTACCCTTGATCCACCAGATAGATGGCCGCCGCCGTCGCCAGGACCGCCACGAAGACCGCGCTGGCGGTGACCGCTCTCTGCCCCATGGCGCCGCACCTCCACTACTTCACCACGAGCGTGCCTCGCATCCCCGCCTGGTAGTGGTCCACCGGATCCTTGATCAGGCAGGCCATCTCAAACGTTCCGGTCTTCTTCGGCGTGAACTTCACTTCCGCGGATTTCCCCGCGGCGACTTCGATCTCGATCAGCTCCCTGGTCTCCACTTCCAGCCCGCTACCCTCCACGGTGACCTCAAGGCCCTTGAAGTAGTTGTTGTCCTCGGCCCACTCGTGCAGGGCGTCCCGCGACATGCCGGGCTTCGGCGGCGCGTACACCATGAACTCGTGCTTCAGCCTGCCGCGGTTCACCAGGACGAGCTCCGTCTCGACGCCCGACGCCAGCACGATCCGAGCCGGGCGGAAGAACATGCGCGGGCCGTCTTCGCCCATGGTGACGGTCACCTGCCGCCCGCCGCCCGCGGTGGCAGCACCCACGAGGAGAGCCAGGACGAGCACCATGGTGGCGAGCCCCACTGCACGCCCCATCGTTGCTCACCTCCGCTGAGGTACGTGGACGGCGCTCCTGCGCCGGCCCGCTTCGACGGTAGGCGGTCGCGTCGCCGCCCACAACGCACCAGTGGGCAGGGGGACGGGTGGTGCAGACCCTCCAGGCAGGTGGGCAAGCTCCCTACCCGTTCGGGTAGGGCGGGGCCGGACCCGGCGGGGCCCTCCCGCGCCGGGGTTAGGGCGGGTCGGAGTCCGGGGGCCGCTCCGGCGGGAGCCATCCCCGCCGGGCCGCGTAGGCCACCACTTCGGCGCGGTTCCGCAGGTGCAGCTTTTCCAGGATGTTCCTCATGTGGTATTTGACCGTGTTCTCCGAGATGCGAAGCATGACGGCGATCTCGCGGTTGGAAGCGCCCTGGCTGACGCAGCGGAGCACGTCGCGCTCCCGTTCGGTGAGCGCGTCGTGCGTCCCGGGTCGGCTCGGGCCGCCGGGTTCCCGGGCGAACTCCTCCAGGATGCGGCTGGCCAGGCGGCGGGTGATGGGAGCCTCGCCTCGCTCGATCCCACTCAGCAGGTCGAAGAACTCGTCAGCCCGCAGGTTCTTGAGCAGGTAGCCCTGCGCCCCGCTCTTGATCGCCTCGAAGAGCATCCGGTCCTCGTCAGAGACGGTCAGGATGACGACTTTGACGTCGGGCATCCGGGCTTTGATGAGCCGCGTGGCCTCCAGGCCATCCATCCGGGGCATGGTGATGTCCATCAGGACCACGTCGGGCCGAAGCTGCCAGGCGCGCTCGAGCGCTTCCTGCCCGTCGCTGGCTTCGCCGACGACCTGAACGCCCCGGGCCTGGAGCAGGCTTCGGAGGCCGTCGCGGAAGAGGGGATGGTCATCCACCAGCAGCACGCGCATCCACAGGTCCCCCGCGATGCACGGGCAGGGAGACGCTCACCACCGTACCCCCGCCGTCGCGGCGGCGAACCGCGAACGAACCGCCGATGGCTTCCGCCCGCTCGCGCATGGTCTGCAAGCCGAACCGCGGCCACAGCCCCCCGCCGACGCGGGCCGGGTCGAACCCCACGCCGTCGTCGCTGACGGACACCATCAGGGTCCCTCCCCGCTCCACCAACCAGACCCAGGCGCGCCGGGCCCGCGCGTGCTTGCGGACGTTGGCCAGCGCTTCCTGGACGATGCGGATCAGGTGGAGCTCGACGGGCGGGTCCACGAGGTATGCGGCAGGATCGCCCTCGACGAGCAACCGGGTCTCCACACCGCTCAGCTCACTGAAACGGCTGACATACTCCCGCAAGGCGTCCACCAGCCGGCAGTGGGGCGAGATCTCGGTGCGCAGCCCCAGGATGGCCTCCCGCAGGTCAGCGTAGCTCGTGCGCGCCGCGTCCTCCAGCTGCCCCAGCTGTGCCAGGGCCTCCGGCAGTTTCCCGGCCTCCAGCAGGAGCTTCACTGCCTGGACCTTGGTGTTGACGTAGCCCAACACCTGGCCAACACTGTCGTGGAGTTCCCGCGCGATGCGCTCGCGCTCCTCAGCGACCGCCAGTGACCGCACCTGCCCCTGCAGCCGTGCATTCTCCACGGCGATAGCGGCCAGGTTGGCCAGGCCGTTGAGGATCTCGCGGTCCTCCGGGGAGAAGGTCCGTGGAGTGGAGGAGGCGACACAGAGCGCACCCACCGTGCGGCGACCGACGGTGAGCGGCACCGCCAGGTGCGACGAGCGGAGCGCCGCGTCGATGTTGGCACAGGTCACGCAGCCCTGCTGGAGATCACCGGCCGGCACCGGGAAGGTGCTCCCCCGGGCGACGGCGCCGGCCGCCGGGCCGGACGCCGCGCGCACGACGGCCCGGTCGCCCCGCCCGGCGAACAGGCACACGACGGCGACGTCGGCCCGGAGGAGCGAGGCGGCACGGGCGGCGACAGAACGCAGCACCGCATCCCGGTCCCGCAGACTCAACACCTCGGTGCCCACCTCGTAGAGGGCCTGGGAGGCGACGGCCCGGCGCTGGATCTCTTCCAGAGAGGCCAGGAGCCTGACCCGCATCGTCTCGAAGCTCCGCGCCAGCGCGCCGATCTCGTCGCCCCGCTGCACGTCCACGGGACGCCCCAGGTCGCCGCGGGCAATGCGCTCGGCGTTCTCCTGCAGCAACCGCAGCGGGGCGGCGACCGCCCCGGTGTCCACCCACGCGAAGAGGAGGGCGGCGGCCAGCACCGCCAGCCCGAAGAGCACGATGCGGTCGCGCAGCCGCCGGATCGGGCCGAAGGTCTCCTCTTCGTCCTGGCCGGCCGCGACGCCCCAGGGCACCGTCGTCAGGGGCACGAAGGCCATGGCGTGCCCCTCGCGGTCCTCCGTCGGCCCCACGGCGGCCTTCCGTGCCCGCATGTGCCGGATGAAGAACTCCGGGTGCTCGCCCCGCGTGAAGAGTTCCCTGCGGTCGGTGCTCATCAGGACGACGCCGTCCGCATCCACGACGACGGCGTGCCCCGTGGTGCCGACGGCCATGCCCTCCACGAACGTCTGCAGGGCAGGGTCCGCCAGGTTGATCACTCCGGCCAGCACTCCCGCCGGCCGGGGTCCCGGACCGGGAACCGGCACCGTCATGACGACGACGGGGAGGCTGCCGGCCGTGCGGAGCAGCGTGCTGACGGCCGGTCGCCCCGTGCTCAGGGTCTGGTGGATCACCGGGCGCAGGTCCTGACGGGACAACGCCAGAGCGTCGGTGCCGGGTTCCTGGAAGACCAGCTCACCCGCGGCGTCCGTCAGGAGGACTCCGCCAGTGAACACTGTGGACTCGAGGGTGATGGCCGCGAGGACGGGGCGCATCTCCCCGAGACGGCCGCGCGCCCGCGCGGCCGCCACCAGGCGCGCCAGGACCACCAGGTGGTCCCGGCTCCGGCTCAGCCGCCCGTCGAGGTGCTCCGCCGTCACCCGCGTCAGGGCGAGCCGTTCGGCCAGGACGCGCTCGGTGGCGGCACGGAGCATCCCGACGCCCATGAGCCCCAACGGCGCAGTGGCGGCCACCATCCCGATGGCCGCCAGCACCATGATCCGTCGGCGCAGGCTCATCGCGCCCCCGGCCGTCGCCCATCCCGAAGGCCAACGTCACGGCCTACCTCCAGCCTACGGCCCACACCGGGATCGGACTATCGGACCCTGGACCGATGCGTCCATCCGGCCGGCGCCCGACCACTCGCCTCGGGCCTCTCCCGGCCTGGCAGCCATGGAGGCGCACCCCGCCACCGGTCGTCCGGCAGGCAGATGGCGGCGGCAGCGGCTAGCGCAGGTCGAGCGGGACGTAGGCCCGGCGCTGCGGCCCGATGTACTCGGCGCGCGGCCGGATGAGGCGGTTGTCGCCGTACTGCTCCAGCACGTGGGCGGTCCAGCCGCTGATGCGGCTGACCGCGAAGACCGAGGTGAACAGGTCCATGGGGATCCCCATGGCCTGGTAGGTGGCGGCGGAGTAGAGGTCGACGTTGGGGTAGAGGCCCTTCTCCTCCCGCACCACCTCCTCCAGCGCCCGGGTCAGCTCGAACCAGGTCAGGTCGCCGGCCCGCGCTCCCAGTTCCCGGGCCAGGCGGCGGAGGTGCCGGACCCGCGGGTCCTCGGTGCGGTAGACGCGGTGGCCGAAGCCGGGGATCTTCTCCTTGCGCTCCAGCTTCGCGTGGACGACCTGGCGCACCCGCTCCAGGCGGCCGATCTCCTGCAGCACGCGCATGACGTCCTCGTTGGCCCCGCCGTGGAGCGGCCCCTTGAGCGTCCCCACCGCCGAGGTGACGGCGGCGTACATGTCGGAGAGGGTGGCGGCGGTGACGCGCGCGGCGAAGGTGCTGGCGTTCAGCTCGTGGTCGGCGTGGAGGATGAGGGCGACGTCCATCGCCCGTGCCAGCTCCGGCTCGGGCTCACGGCCGAAGAGCATGGCCAGGAAGTCGGCGGCGTGCCCGCGGGTGGGGGTGGGAGCGACCGGGTCGAGTCCTTGGCGCAACCGGTGGAAAGCGGCCACCACCGTGGGGAACTGCGCCACCAGCCGCCCGGCGATGCGCCGCGCCGCCTCCACCGCCGGCGCACGCCCGTCCGGATCCAGGGCACCGAGCGCCGAGGTGGCCGTGCGCAGCGCGTCCATGGGGTCGGCGTTGGCCGGCAGGACCCGCAGCACCCGCAGCGCCCCGTCGGGGAGGGCCCGGGCCTCCCCCAGCTCGCGACGCAGCGCCGTGAGCTGGGCCCGGGTGGGCAGCTCGCCGTGCCAGAGGAGGTAGACGACCTCCTCGAAGGTGCTGTGCTCGGCGAGGTCGTGGATGTCGTACCCGCGGTAGAGGAGCCGGCCTTCCTGACCGTCGACGAAGGAGATGGCGGAGGCCGCCGCGACGACCCCTTCCAGCCCGGCCTGAACCTGCGGACGCGCCCCCTGCGACACGCGGTGTCCCTCCTTGGCGAATCTAGCGTAGGGAGGGTCTCTGGGGCTGTCAACGGAAGTGCCGCCGGCGGGATCGGCCGCCGGCGCGGGCGCACCGGGGTGGGCACCCGGCCGGAGTCACCCGAGCGCCAGCACGGTCTGGCGCACCTCGAGCGCCGGGGCCGTCTGGCGCACCCGGCCGTCTGCCGAACGCAGCAGCACCGCCTCAGGACGCCCAGGCGCCCCCTTGCGCATGCGCGCTCCGCGGCCCGCAGTGGGCCCGGGACGGGCTGACGCCTGCGGGGACGTGCTGAACCCGGCGCGCGCCTTCAGCGCAGCCACGACCTCGCGCACGCGCCGCTGGTAGCTCCGGGGTGCGTACGTCCCGCGGTAGAGCCGCTCGTACTCCGGGACCAGCGCCGGCCGCCGCTGCGTCAGGTAGGCGAAGAAGGCCTCGCGCGTCACCTCCCCCAGGTAGAGCGTGTTGGTGGAGAGCGCCCTGGCCCCGTAGTGCCGCGCGGCCTCGACCACCGCGGCCAGCTGCTCCTCGCGGTCGGTGATGCCGGGGAGCACCGGGGCGAGGAGCACGCCCACCGGGATGCCGGCGTCGGCCAGGCGTGCCATGGCCTCTAGCCGCCGCTGGGGCGGGGGCGCGTCGGGTTCCAGCTCCCGGGCCAGGACCGGGTCGACGGTCGTCACGGTGAAGTAGACGAAGGCACCCGGCCCGGCGGCCAGCTGCCCCAGGACGTCCACGTCCCGCACGGCCATCGTCGACTTCGTCACCAGCGCCGCGGGGGTGTCGGAGTCGCGCAGGGCTTCCAGGATGCGCCGGGTGAGGCGGTAGGCGCCCTCAGCGGGCTGGTACGGGTCGGTGGCGGTGCCGATGTGCACCTGTTCCCGCCGCCACGTGGGACGTGCCAGCTCCCGGCGCAGGACCTCCGGGGCGTTCACCTTCACGAAGATGCGCGAGGACCACTGCCCCACGCCGTCCTGGTCGAGGTACCAGTGGGTGACCCGCGCAAAGCAGTAGGTGCAGGCCATCTGGCATCCCCGGTAGGGGTTGATGGACCAGCGGAAGGGCATGCCGCGGACGCGGTTGAGGACGGACCTGACCCTGACCTCGACCCACTGCACCCTTGGAGTCGACCGCTCGCCGACAGGGTGGAAGAGGCGAGGCGTGACCGTCGACGGGGCACTCACGGCGACCGGCGGGCCTGCCTCTGCCGCGAGCCTGTTCAGCGCCGCCTCCGCCGCGGCCGCAATGAGCGGGAGTCCGTGAGGCTCTGCCGCAGCGCCGTGTATCATCACCCAATCACTCAGCCTCTTCCCCGCGCGACCGCAGCTCGGCGGCGTACGATCGGTGAGCTTCCACGCCAAAACCCGTCCTCCACACTGGACGCCCGGGACGGATCGCAGAGCCGAAGTGGATCTCCCTCAGCACCACCCTAGCGCGAACATATGTTCGTAGTCAAGCCCAGGCCCGATTTCAGGGCAGGCGCAGCCGGGCCGCGTAGGCGTGGCCGGGTAACCCCTCGATCTCAGCCAGGCGGGTCGCCACGGGGACCAGCGCGGCGGCCCCCGCAGGAGAGACCTCGAGGTAGGGGGCGACCCGCAGGAAGTGCCCCACCCAGAGGCCCGAGGCGAAGCGGGCCGCCCCCCCGGTGGGCAGGACGTGGGTGGGACCGACGCCGTAGTCCCCGAAGACCTCCGCACTGTTCGGTCCGACGAAGAGGGCCCCGTAGGCGGTGAGCCGCTCCGCCAGCGGGGCCGGGTCGCGCAGGTGGAGCAGGACGTGCTCGGGAGCCAGGCGGTCCACGACGCTCGCGGCCTCCACAATGTCGGCCACCAGGATGACCTCTCCGCGCCCCTCCCAGGCCCGGCGGGCCGCCGCCTGGGCGGGCATCGTGCGGAGGCGCGCGGCGACCACCTCCACTACCACCTGCGCCAGCCGCTCCTCGGTGGTGACCAGGACCGCCCGGGCGTCGGGGTCGTGCTCCGCCTGGGCCAGCAGGTCGGCGACGACGAGCTCGGGGGCCGCGCTCCCGTCGGCCACCACGCACACCTCGGAGGGGCCGGCGAGGAGGTCCACACCGACGGTGCCGTAGACCTGCCGCTTCGCCTCCACCACGTAGCGGTTGCCCGGACCCACGACGACGTCGACCGGGGCGACCGTGGCCGTGCCGAAGGCCAACGCGGCCACCGCCTGCGCGCCGCCCATGCAGTAGATCTCGTCGGCGCCGGCGAGGGCCATGGCGGCGAGGGTCACGGGGTGGATCTGGCCGTCCGGGCCGGGTGGGGCGCAGGCCGCCACCCGCCGCACCCCGGCGACGCGCGCCGGCACGATGGTCATGAGCGCGGTGGAGGGGAGCGGATGGCGTCCGCCCGGGACGTAGCACCCGGCCGCCCCGACCGGGAGGAGGCGGTGGCCCGCCCGCACGCCGGGCTCCACCTCGACCTCCAGGGGATGCAGCGCGTCGCGCTGGGCCCGGGCGAAGGCGGCGATGTGGTCGTGCGCCCACTGCAGGGCCTCGCGGGTGAGGGGGTCGAGCCCGTCCAGCGCGGCCAGGGCCGCCTGGCGGGGGACGACCGGCGAGGGACGGTCGACGCCGTCGAAGCGCCGCGTGTGTTCGCGCACCGCTGCATCCCCGCGGGCGCGGACATCCGCCAGGATGCCGGCCACAACCTGCGCGACCTCGTCGGGACCCGGATGGGGGTCGGGGGCTTTGTACCAGACCGGGCTCATCGCTCGGCGGCCGGCCCTCGCTACCCGCCCGGATGCGGCCGGGCCGGCCGGCTCACGGGCTCACGCCTCGCCGGTGGCCGAGGCGAGGGCCTCCTCCAGGGAGTCGAAGGTGGGCAGGGCCTCGGGCGCTCCGGCGATCTCCAGGATTCGCCGCAGCACGCTCCCCGAAGGCGCCACCACCAGCAGGCGCTGGCGCATCGTGGCCAGGCGGTCGGCGGCGCGCAGCAGCGCCCGCACCCCTTTGCTGTCGAAGTAGACCGCCTGCACGAGCGAGACCACCACCGCGCCGTACTCGGCCCGGGCGGCGCGGTCGAGCGCCGCCTCGAGCTCGTGCGCGTTGGTCAGGTCGACCTCGCCGCTCACCTGCACCACCGGCACGCCCCGCTCGTGCTCGACGCCGAACTCCCCCTGCGCCGTCATCCCCGCCCTCCCCCGCCTCGCACACCGCCCACCGCCACCGCCCCGCTCCCCACACCGACCTCGGCTAGGGGGCCGGCGTGGGGGCGCCGGCGAGCGCCAGCACCACGTGCACCCGCGTCCCCTGCGCACTCGGTGCCACCTCCGCCCGGTCCACCAGCGCCCGCATGACGGCGAGGCCGCGGCCGCCCCCGTCCGCGCGGGCCGGGCGCCACCGCCCCTCGTCTTCCACGACCACATGCAGCGCTCCCGCCTCGACCGTCGCCTGGACGCGCAGCGGGCCGGGGGTGATGCCGTAGGCGTGCTCGACGACGTTGTTCACCGCCTCGCCGACGGCGATCTGCAGCGCCCCGCTGCGCTCCGGCGGGAGGCGGATCGCTTCGGCCAGTTGCTTCAGCGCCTGGCGCACCAGCGGGACGGCGCCGGGGATGGCCGGCAGGGTCAGGGTGAAGTGCGAGAGCGGGACCTGCGCCACGGTGAGGGCCACCAGCGCGATGTCGTCGGGCGGCCGGCGGTCGCCGAGGACCTGGGTCACGATGCGGCGGGCCCGGTCGGCGGCCGGGTCGTCACGCGCCGCCGCCGCCGCACGGAGGAGTGCCTGCTCGCCGTCGACCGCGTTGCGGTCCAGCTCGATGAGGCCGTCGGTGTAGACCACGAGCAGGTCTCCCGGCTCGAGCACCACCTGGTGGTCCCGGAACCGCCCGCCCAGGCGGATCCCCAGCGGGAGCCCGCTGGCGGGGAGGAGGCGCACACCCGAGGCGCTCGCCAGCACCGGCCCGGGGTGGCCGGCCGAGGCGTAGGTCAGGGTGCGGGTCACCGGGTCGAGCACTCCGAACAGGACGGTGGCCATGCTCTCCGGGCTGCTCAGGGAGAGGAGGCGGGCGGCACGGGCCAGGACGGCGGAGGGACGCTCCTCGTCCCAGGCGGCCGCGCGGATGGCCTGGCGGACCTGGCCCATCGTCACCGCGGCCTCGACGCCCTGTCCGGTCACGTCGCCAATGGAGAGCGCCAGCCCGCCGTTCGGCAGCCAGAAGGCGTCGTACCAGTCCCCGCCGACCTCGGCGGCGGTGCCCCCCGGCAGGTAGGCGGCGTGCAGCCACAGGCCAGGCACCTGGGGGAGCTCCGCCGGCAGGAAGGCCTGCTGCAGGGTGCGGGCGATGAAGCGCTCGCGCTCGAAGAGGCGGGCGTTGTCGACGGCGATGCCGGCCCGGCGGGCCAGCTCTTCGGCCAGCGCGACGTCCTCGTCCGCAAAGCTCCTCCCCGACTCCGCCATGGCCAGGGTGATGGCGCCCAACACCCGGCCGCGGGCGATGAGGGGGACGGCGAGGACGGCGCGGAGGTCCAGGTCGCGGGCGAGCTGCAGGGCCGCCTCGTTTGGGGCAACGGTGCGCAGCCACTCCTCCGTGACCTCGGGCACCAGCACCGTGCGGCCGGAGGCGATGACCCTGGCGAGGGGCGAGGCGGCGGGAGGGGCGATGGCCGGATCGCGGCTCAGGAAGCTGCGCACCCGTTCCTCCCGCTGCGGGTCGCGATGGGCGACATCCAGGCGCCGCACCGTCCCGTCCTCCTCGAGGGCGTGGACGACGCACCAGTCGGCCACCTGCGGCACGACCAGGCGTGCCAGCCGGCGCAGGGTCGTGGCGTAGTCGAGCGAGGTGGCCAGCAGACTGCTCGCCTCGGCGAGGAAGGCCAGGCGCGCCCGGGCCTGCTCGACCGCCACCCGGGTCTCGCGCTCCCGCCGGGCCGCCCGGCGCGCCTCCCGGTAGAGCCGGGCGTTGTCCACCGCCACGGCGGCGCGCTCGGCCAGCTGCCGGGCCACTGCCAGCTCCGCCGGGGTGTAGGTGCGCCCCGAGTCGCCGAAGACGAAGGCGATGACCCCGAAGGTCCGGCCGCGGGCGCGCAGCGGGACGGTCAGAAGGGAACGCGTGCCGAGCGCCCGGAAGAGGGCGACCTCTTCGCTGCCGGCCGTCGCCTGGACGACCGCCTCTGCGGTGGCGTGGGGGAGGAGGACCGGTTCGCCGCGCTGGATCGCCTCCACCACCGGCGCCTTGGGCGCCATCCGGGTGTGGAGCAGCTGCTGCGCCACGGCGCGCCGCGCGGAGTCGGCGTGGGCCACCGCCAGGCGCTGGGGACGTTCCGTGCCGGGCTCGAGGATGTAGACGCTGCACCAGTCAGCCAGGTACGGGACGACCAGGTCCGCCAGACGGGCCAGCGTCTTGCGGTAGTTGAGCGACCCGGCCAGCAACCCCGACGCGTCGGCCAGGAAGCGCTGCGCCGCCTCGCCCTGCTTGCGGTCCGTGACGTCGCGCACGACCACGATGAAGCGCACGGTGCTCCCCGCACGCAGCCGCCGGACCCCCACCTCGAGCTCCACGCGCCGGCCGTCCTTCCGCAGGATGGCCGTCTCGTAGTGGTCCTCGGTGGGCCGGTCGGCCAGCGCCCGGGCCAGGCGCGCCTCCAGCACCGATCGCTGGTCGGGAGCGGCCAGGGACAGGACCGACGGGAGGGCCAGGAGCTCCTCGACGGTATACCCGCTGAGTCGGACACACGCCTCGTTGGCGTAGACGACGCGCTCGCCCTCCAGGATGAGGAAGCCCTCGCCCACTTCCCCGAGGGCCCGCAGCAGCGCCTCGTACAGCTCGGTCTGGCGGCGCAGCGCCTCCTCGGCGCGCTTGCGCTCTCCGATGTCGCGGGCGATGCCCGCCACCGCCAGGACGCCCTCCGGCCCGGTGACGAGGCGCGTGTGCACCTCCAGGGTGACGCGCCGTCCGTCGCGGGCCAGGACGTCGACTTCGTAGCGTGTCGTCCCTCCCACGGCCAGCTTCTGCTGCAGCATCTCGCGGGCCCGCTGGCGGTGCTCGGGGGCCACGACCTCGAAGATGTCGCGCGCGACGAGCTCCTCCGGTTGGGCGCCCAGCATGCGCGCCCCCGCGGCGTTCACCGAGAGGATCGTGCCGGTGAGGTCGTGGGTGTAGACGGCGTCGGTGGCGTTCTCCACCAGGTCCCGGAACCACTCCTCGCTGCGGCGGAGCGCCTGAGCGGCGGCCTCGCGGTCGACCGCAGCAGCGAGCACGTAGGCGGCGCTGCGCAGTACGTGCACCTCGTCCAGGGTGAAGCGGCGCGGGCGCGCGGTGTAGACGCCGAGCACGCCGAAGGGACGCTCCAGCCCGGGAATGGGGACGCTCATCCCGCTGCACACCCCGTGTGCCCGCAGGAGCGGCGCAGGGGCGAAGCGGCTCTCACCAGCGTAGTCTTCGACGACCACGGCGTCACCGGCGAGCAGGGTGAACCCGGCCTGGGTCCCGGGCCCCGCGTCCACCGTGACCTCCCCCGCCAGCTCCGGGCGCCACCCCAGGCCGGCCCGCCGGCGCAGAGCCTGGCCGTCGGGGAGCCGTTCCAGGACCTCGACGTACTGGACGTCCAGCGCCCGGGCCAGGAGCTCGGCCGCAGCCTGGAGGAGGCCGTCCAGTGCTCCACCGACCAGGGCGCGCTGGCTCAGCTCCACCAGCGCGCTCTGCTGACGGCGCCGCTCCTGCTCGAGGGCGAGCAGCCCCGACCGCTGCCGCACGATGTGTCGGGCGAGCGCGGCCACGACGGCGCTTGCCCCGGTGACGGCGAGGTAGGTCCCCAGCAGGGGGAGCGCCCCCGACCCCGCGATGGCGCCGCCCGGCGGCAGGACCAGCACCGCGGCGGCCACGGCCGAGGTCAGGGCCGCCGCGAGACCGGCCCAGACGCCCAGCGCGTAGGCCACGGCGGCCACGGGCGGCATGAAGAGGAAGAGGAGGCCTGTCGACGGGACCAGCTCGCGGAGTTCGCCCACCCCAAACCCCGCGGCGCCAGCGGTCATCAGCCCGGCCAGGAGCTGCCAGGGGAGCGAGAGCCGGAGGTCTCGGCGCCGGACGCTCATGCGGGAGCACCGCTGGGCTCGGGCACGCGGGCCACGCCGTAGATGTCGCCGTACTTGCTCCAGAGATACTCCAGGTACGGCTCCAGGGTGACCGCCTGGCCGGTGGCCCGCTCCAGGAGTTCCCGCGGCAGGAACTTGCGCCCGTGACGGTGGACGTGCTCCCGCAGCCAGCCGAGCAGCGGGGCGAACGCGCCCTGCTCGATCTGCGCCTCCAGGTCGGGCAGCGCGGCGCGCGCGGCGGCGAAGAGCTGCGCGGAGATGACGTTCCCCAGGGTGTAGGTGGGGAAGTAGCCGATCGAACCCTGCGCCCAGTGGATGTCCTGGAGGACACCGTCGGCGTCGGTCGCCGGCGCGCGCCCCAGGTACTCGAGCATCTTGGCCCGCCACGCCTCCGGCAGCTCCGCGGTGCGCACGGCGCCCTCCAGCAGCGCCACCTCCAGGTCGAAGCGCAGGATGATGTGCAGGTTGTAGGTGACCTCGTCCGCCTCGGTGCGGATGAGGCCCGGCTCGACCAGGTTCACCGCCCGATAGAAGGTCTCCACGTCGACGTCCCGCAGCGCCTCCGGGAAGAGCTCCCGGAGGGTGGGGAAGTAGCGGCGCCAGAAGGCCCGGCTGCGCCCCACCAGGTTCTCCCACAACCGCGACTGCGACTCGTGCATCCCCAGGCTGGCCCCGCGGGCGAGCGGGGTGCGGGCCAGGGTGGGGTCGGTCCCCTGCTCGTAGAGGGCGTGGCCGGTCTCGTGGAAGATGCTGAAGATCCCCGTGGGCAGGTAGCGGCGATGGTACCGGGCCGTGATGCGCACGTCGTCGCGCCCGGCGCCGCTGGCGAAGGGGTGGGGGGCCCGGTCCAGCCGGCCCCGATCCCAGTCGTAGCCGAAGGCGGCGGCCACCTCCCGCCCGAACGCCTCCTGACGTGCCTCGTCGTACTCCCGCCGCAGGAACGCGGCGTCGACCGTGGCCCCGCGCCGGTCGATGGCCCGCACGAGGGGCACTGTGGCCTCGCGCAGCCGGTGGAAGAGCGCGCGCACCTCGGCGGCGGTCATGCCCGGCTCGTAGGAGTCGAGGAGGGCGTCGTACGGGTGGTCCTGGTAGCCCACGTAGTCGGCGGTGCGCCGGGCGTAGGTGACCATCTGCTCCAGCCACGGCGCAAACGCGGCGAAGTCGTTCGCCGGCCGGGCCCGGCGCCACGCCTCCACGCTGAGGGCCGCCGCTCGCGCACGCTCCGCTACGAACTCCGCAGGCAGGCGCAGCGCCCGGTCCAGGTCGCGCCGGACCACCCGCACCAGCCGCGCCTCGTCGCTGTCGGGGTCGAGCCCGTCGACCTCGCGCTCCGCCGCGGTCAGTAGCTCGCGCGTCTGCGCGCTGGTGAAGAGCTCGTGGGCCAGCCGCCCCAGCGTGGCACGTTGCTCCGCCCGGGTCCGACCCGCCGCGGGCGGCATGCAGGTCTGCTGGTCCCACCCCAGGATGGCCAGCGCCCCGTGGATGTCGACGATCGGCGCCAGGTGCTCGCGCAAGCGCTGGACGGCAGATGTGGCCTCAGGCATGACTCTGCTCCTGTCCAGTGTGCGGGGGACCGTCAACGGTCGTCCGGGGAGGGCGCAGCCGGCCCCGCCTCAGGATGCCCTGCAGGCACGATCCCTGCAACCGCCCGCAGGCGCTCCCACCATCCGCCCCCCTCGACGTCGGAGAGGTCGAAGACCATGAGCCCGGCGGTGTGGCGGAGCGCCGCCCGCAGCGCCGCCTCACCCGCGGCGGGATCGTCCCGGTAGAGGTCCAGCCACACGCTGCCGATCACCGGCACCAGGCCGGCGACCGCCCGCGCCAGCCGGGCCCCGCCGGTTACCGAGCGCCACCAGGCGCCCCCCTGCCGCCGCGCTTCCCAGGGGGAGACGGGGCGAGAGTAGAGCCCGGCCAGGACGTAGTCGAGGTGCGGCAGGAGGGTGGCCGCCTCCCAGGCGGGACTCCACCAATCGGTCCGGCCGGTAGGACGGGCCGCGGGGCCGCTCCCCCAGTTCTGTCCCGTGCGGTAGGCCTCCGGATACCAGGCCCCCACGTAGTAGCCCACGGGGATGTCCGGCCGCAGCGCCCTGGCCAGGGCCCGCGCCGCCCGGACGAACGCCGCGATGACCCCCGCCCGCCACGCCACCCACTCGGCAAAGCGTGGGCCGGGGATGAGGCGGAATCCGGACGGGTCTGTGGAGGGGCCCGCCTGCCAGGTCAGCACCTCGTCGGGCCAGCGCGCCACCGGACGGCCGGTGGCGGCCTCGAAGCGCTCTCTGGAGAGGTCGGAGAAGTCGGCGGTGAGGTCGGGGTAGCGCGCCCGGTCGAGCACCAGCCCGTCCACCGGGTAGCGGCTGAGGACCTCCCAAATCACGGCGAGCTCGTAGAGCTGCACCTCGGGGTGGGCCGGGTTGGCGAAGACGATGGCCTCGCCCGCCTCCGCCGCGGGGACGAAGCGGGTGCCGTCCGGCCCCGGCTGGACGTGCACCGCTTGCCACCCCGGGCGTTCCAGCGCCGGCCCCTGCCCGGTCCAGGTCAGCCCCTCCCCGAAGGCGTTCACCGCCGCGTGCACCCGCAGCCCCGCGGCGTGCGCCTCGCGGACCAGCACCGCCAGGGCGTCGTGGTCGGCGGGGTACCACGTCGCCGGCGGCGGGTAGCCCGCGCGCGGCAGGTGCGAGGCGCGGATGTGGGGGGCGAAAGCCGAGTCGTAGAGGACGAAGCCCCAGGCGTTCTTCGCTTCCGGGATGAGCGTGTCGAACCCCGCCGCCTGCGCCCGGGCCACGATGGCCCGGATCCCCTCGACGGTGCTCAGCGCCCAAAGGTTGGCCGAGACCTCGATCCACAGCGCGCGGCGCGGCAGCGGCCCCGGGGCGGCGGTGGATGGCGGGAGCGACAAGGCGAGGACCAGCGCGAGGGGGCCGCAGGGCAGGAGGAACAGGCGGAGACGCGGCGCCCGCCGCCCCGGGGGACCGGTGGCCATCGTCCGGACTCGGGCCCCGCCGTCACGGCGGCCCTCCCCGGCGACGGGCCAGGTCTTCGAAGCGGTTGAACTCCTTCTGGAAGTAGAGCTCCACCTTGCCGGTGGGGCCGTTGCGGTGCTTCTCCACCCGGATCTCGGCAATGTTCTTCCGGTCGGTGTGCTCGTTGTAGTAGTCCTCCCGGTAGATGAAGAGGACGAGGTCCGCCACCTGTTCCAGTTCCCCCGTCTCCCGCAGGTGGGAGAGCTGGGGGCGCTTGTCCGCGCTCATCTCCACCGCCCGGGAGAGCTGGGAGATGCCGATGACCGGGACGTTCAGCTCCTTGGCCAGCGACTTCGTGGCGCGGGCGATCTCCGACATCTCCTGGGTGCGGTTCTCCGTGCGCCGGTAGGACTGGATCATCTGCAGGTAGTCGATGATCACCAGGCTGAGGCCGTGCTCGGCCATGAGCTTGCGGGCCTTGGCGCGCATCTCGATGGCCGTGATCCCGGGGCTGTCGTCGATGAAGATCGGCAGGTCGTCCAGTTCGGCGATGGCCCGCCCGATCCGCTGGAAGTCCGCCTCCGACAGGAACCCCGTGCGCAGCTTCGAGCCGTCGACGCGGGCCGTGGCGCAGAGCAGCCGCTGCACCAGCTGCTCGGTGCTGGTCTCCAGGCTGAAGATGGCCACCGGCCCGGCGCGCTCCGCCGCCTCCACCGCCACGTTCAGGCAGAAGGTGGTGTTGTGGACGCAGACGTCGTTGGCCACGAAGTTGTGGGTACCGGGGACGGTGAGGTCGTACACCTGGAAGGAGCCCACTTCCTCGATGGCCACGATGGGATCCCACATCACGTCGACGTCGTCCAGCAGGGCCCGCTGCTGGTTCCGGGCCCAGCGGCGCAGCCGCTCCTGCCCCAGGAGCCCCACCTCGCGCAGGAGCACCGGCATCGCCGCCGGCCCCACCCGCACCTCCGTGCCGCTCACCGCGGCGGGCACGCCGAAGCGCAGCAGCAGGTGCTGGACCTGCCGGGCCGCGCGCACGGAGGGGAGGACGGCGGTGAGGCTCACCGCCTCCCCCTCGACCGTCACCGTGCCGGCCGACGCCAGCAGGCGGTTGAGGAAGAGGGCGAGCTTCTCCCGGCGCAGGAGGAAGACCTCCGGCGGGACGGCCCGCTGCCCCGCCTCGCCGCGGAGCGTCGGGTAGCGCGCGTAGAGCACCTCCACCACCGCCGCAGCATCCGCGCCGCCGGCGATGGCGGCCGCGCCGCGCCTGGACCCCACCCCCGGCCGGCGCCCGGGACCCTCCTCCTGCTCGCGAGCGCCACCGTCCCGCGGCGCCCCCGCCGTCGGGTCCGGCCCAACGGCGGCGGGCGGGGGCACCGGCGGGACGGGCAGGGGCGCCGGCCGGGCCAGCAGGGCCTCTCCCGCTGCCAGGGCGTCGGTGAAGTCGGTGGCCAGCCTGGGGGAGAGCGGCAGCCGGCCGCTGGTCAGGTAGGCCAGCAGGCAGACCTCATAGGCCGGCAGGTCGAGGGTGCCGGAGACCGGCAGGCGCCGCGGGACGGCGATGAGCGTGCCGGGGACGAGGTCGTGGAGGGCGCGCCAGCCGTGCGGGGTGAGGAAGGGGTGGGTGAGGGTGGTCTCCACCATCCGCCCGCTGCCCGTCGTGACGCGGAAGACCGGCTTGATCCCGTCGTCGACGAAGGCGCCGGGGGCGGCGGCGGTGAGGTGCATGGTGTCGTCGAGGGTGAGGAGCGAAGCCTGGCGCGCCCCCACGATCTCCTGGATGGTGCGCAGCGCGCCGGTGGACGGGTCGACGACCTCGGCATCGTACTTCAAACACTTGCCCATGCCGGGCCGGGCGGCCACGATCACCAGGTCGGCGGGTTGCAACCCGGCGGTGAGCCGGTCGAGGTCGGTGAACCCGGTGGGGACCCCGGTAACCGTCCCCTTGTCCTGGTAGCGGCGGTCGATGCGGTCGAAGGACTCCCGCAGGACGTCCCGGATGGGGACGAAGTCGACCTGCATGCGCCGGTTGGCGATGGCGAAGACGAGCTTCTCGGCCTGGTCGACCAGGACCTCGACGTCCTGCTCCTCGCGGTAGCCCAGCCCGACGATCTCGGTGCCGGCGTGGATGAGCTGGCGCAGCAGCGCCTTCTGCAGGACGATGCGGGCGTAGTACTCGACGTTGGCCGCCGTCGGCACGGCGTCGAGCAGCGCGGTCAGGTAGGCGGCGCCGCCCACGTCCTCCAGCTGCCCCCGCGCGCGCAGGCGATCGGTGACGGTGATCAGGTCCACCGGCTCTCCCCGCTCGAAGAGGTCGGTGATCGCCTCGAAGATCCGGCGGTGGGCGTCGCGGTAGAAGTCCTCCCCCCGCAGCATCTCCACGACCTTGGCAATGGCATCCCGCTCCAGGAGCATTGAGCCGAGCACGCTCTGCTCGGCCTCGAGGCTCTGGGGGGGAATGCGCTCCAGCGGCATGACGCGCATCGAGGACGGCCTCCGGGTTGTCTCGTCCCTGTAATCGAACACATGTTCGCGCTTTTACGGGGTCCTCCTTCTGCCTGCGGCGAGGGGAGTACTCCGGGCTAGGGGATTGCCTCCTGGCCCTGGGGATTCCCTTGTGGATGATGAGGGAATCTCTGGGGACAACTACGGGATTTCAGGGGGGTGTTGAGGGGATAACCCGGTGGACAACCTGTGGACGGCTGGGGACAACTACTTCGCGAAGACGTGCGGGAGGGCGTCGGCGGCCGTGGCCACCGGCACCACCTCGAGCCCGCGCGGGGGCTGCCCGACGTCCTGGGCGTTCTCGGCCGGGATGAGGACCTTGCGCATGCCGGCCTGGCGGGCCCCGTAGAGTTTCTCCGGGATGGCCCCCACCTGCCGGACCTTCCCCTGGATGCTCACCTCGCCGGTCATGGCCACGTCCTGGCGCAGCGGCCGCTGCTGGATGGCGCTCATCATCGCCACCAGCATGGCCAGCCCGGCACTGGGGCCGTCGATGAGGCCGCCGCCCACGACGTTCACGTGCAGGTCGTAGTGGGCGATGTCGATGTTGGCCATGCGGCGCAGCACCGAGGCGGCGTTGAAGACGGCGTCCTTGGCCATCGTCCCCGCGGTCTCGTTGAAGCGGATCGTCCCCTGGCCCTTGCGTGCGGCGGGGAAGGCGCTGGCCTCGATCTCGATGATCGAGCCGACGTAGTGCACCACCCCCAGCGCGAAGGCCCGCCCCACCTCGGTGCGCTCCTGCCCGCGCACCGGGGCGGAGAGGGCCAGCCGGCTCGTCCGCACCACCTCCAGGAGGTCCTCCCGGGTGATGCGCACGCGCCCGCGGCCGCCCCGGCGGTGGAGGGCCATGCCGTAGGCATCCGCCAGCAGGTTCACCGCCTTGCGCCCCTCCACCGTGTACTCGCTGATCAGGTCGGGGATCTGACGCGCGATCTCCACGCCCAGCCGCCGCGCCGCCTGGCGCACGATGCGCCGGATGTGCTCCGGCGAGAGCGGGTCGAAGAAGATCTCGGCGCAGCGCGAGCGGATCATCGGGCTGATCTCGTCCGGCTCGCGGGTGGTGGCCCCGATGAGGATGAAGTCCGCGGGGGCCCCGCGCTCGAAGAGGCGGCGCACGTACTGCGGCAGGTGGGGGTCGGAGGGGTCGTAGTACGCTGACTCGAAGAAGACTCGTTTGTCCTCCAGCACCTTGAGCAGCTTCGCCTGCAGGATCGGGTCGAGCTCGCCGATCTCGTCGATGAAGAGCACGCCCCCGTGGGCCTTGGTGACCAGGCCGAGCTTGGGCTCGGGGATGCCGCTCTCGGCCAGGTCGCGCCGCCCGCCCAGGTAGATGGGGTCGTGCACGGCCCCCAGCAGCGGGTCGGTGGCGTCCCGGCCGTCCCAGCGCAGCGCGGAGCCGTCCACCTCGACGAAGGGGGCGTCGGGACCGAAGGGGGTGGTGCGCATCCGCTTCGCCGCCTCCAGCACCAGCCGCGCCACCGTCGTCTTGCCCACCCCCGGCGGACCGTAGAGGATGACGTGCTGGGGGAAGGGGACCGCCAGCTTGCTCAGCAGCGCCCGGATGGCCCGCTCCTGGCCGACCACCTGGCCGAGCGTGCGCGGCCGCAGCTGCTCGAGGACCGAGCGGGCCAGGCTGATCCGGTCGAGGCGCTCGAGGTCCTGGAGCTTCCGCTCGGTGAGCGGCGTCTCGACCCCCTCCGCCTCCCGCAGCAGCTCCAGCCGCAACTCGCGGATGAGCGCCTGCCGCTGCTCCTCCAGTCGCTCCTGTACCCGCCGCTCCAGCTCGGCGGTGAGGTTCTTGCGGGCGATGAGGTCGGCTACCCGATCCTCCACCGCCTCCAGCGCCGCCGAGAGGTCGGCCTCGTCCGCCGGGGGTGTCTGCCCGTCGTGGCCCACCAGCCGCTGCAGCGCCAGGATGCGGTCGCGCAGGCGGGGGCTGCGCATCAGCGCGTCGCTCTGGGTCTCGGCGGCGCGGGCGGCCAGGGCCTCCTGGCCGTAGACGCTGGCGAGCACCCCGTAGAGGGCCTGGACCTGGCGCTTCAGGTGTTCGGTGCCGCGGAGCTTCTGCGGCAGGGTCTGGCGACGGGCAAATCGACGGGGCATGACGCCATCACCGTCCGAGCGGGACGACGTTCACGGTCAGGGTGACCGTGCGCCCGTGCGGGAGGCGCACCTCCACGTGGTGGATCCCCAGGGTCTTGACCGGATGGGGGAGGACGACCTGCCGCCGGTCCACCGCGTGTCCGCGGGCCGCCAGGGCCTGCGCGATCTGCTGCGCGGTGACGGCGCCGAAGAGCCGCCCCTCCGCGCCCGCCTTGGCCGGCACCTCCAGGACGAGCGCCTCCAGGGCCCGGGCCAGGGCGTCCGCTTCCCGGGCCTCGCGGGCTCGGCGCTCCTGCGCCGCGCGCGCCGCCTGCTCCTGTGCCCGGATGGCCCCCTCGGTGGCCTCGCGCGCCAGCCCGCGCGGGAAGAGGTAGTTGCGGGCGTAGCCCTCCTTGACCTCGACGAGCGCCCCCGCCGCCCCCAGGGACGGGACTTCGCGCAGCAGGATCACCTTCACGGCCAAACCTCGCCTCGCATCAGGCCCGCGCGGTTCACGACCGGACCTCCGCGCCCGCAGCCGGTGTGCTGCGGGCCAGGCTCGGGTCGAGCCGCTCCCGCAGGCGGAAGACCGAGTCCGCCATGCCGGCCAGGGTGACGACGACCCCCAGCACGGGGTTCAGCACCACGAAGAGCAGGATCACCACCCGCAGGAACGGCAGGAGGATGTACCGCCGCAGGGCCACCCAGGCCACCAGGATGCCCTGGACGGCGAAGGCCATCTGCACCCCGTAGAGGATGTTGAGCCCCACCACGGCTGGGATCGCCATCGGCGGAGCCGTCTCGCCCTCCGGGGGCCGCACCGGGCCGGCGGTGGCCGTCAAGAGGAGGCCCGCCGGGAGGAGCCACAGCACATAGGCCGGGAGGCGCCAGGTGGAGGCCGGCGGCAGTGCCGGCAAGGTGTAGCCCAGCCGGCCCAGGACGGCCCGGGCCACCTGGTAGTTGATCCAGGCGCTCATCACCCCACCGAGCACGATCAGCACGGGGATGAGGCGGGGCATCAGCGCCAGGACCTGCCTGACCTGCCGGCTGGTGGCCTCGAGCTGTTCCGGTGGGATGCCCAGGCGGCGGTAGAAGGCCTCGCTCGCCTCCTGTCCTCGCCGCATCGACTCGATCATGACCTGGTAGGGGTTGACGTCGGCCAGCGCCAGGGTCAGCACCAGGTTGAGGAGGAGGGCGGCCACGGAGACCAGCGTGAGCATCCCGAGGAGCGCCGGCGCCGAGCGGCCGGCACGCGCGCCCAGCCCGAGCACGATGCCCAATGGCGCCACCGTGGCGAGGATCCCGAACCCGGTCAGCGGGCCCGCGAGCGCCCCGGCGATGAGGCCCGCCACGACGGCGGCCAGCACGGCGGGGCGGATCCCGTGGCGGATGACCAGCACGGCCAGCGGCAGCGGGATGAGGAAGGTCGTGACGACCGCGAGCAGCGGGACGTACCGCGCACCCAGCGCGAGGACGGTCACCAGCGCCGCCTGGATGGCCCCCTCGGTCAGGCCGCGGGTGGACGTCCCCCTGGCGGGAGTGGAAGCCCCCCTGACGGAGACGCTCGCTTCACTGCGGATCCTGGACATGGCCCTCGGGTCAACGCACGGGAGGCGGGGGTCATCCCCCGCCTCCTCATGGTAGCCCGCCCCTGGGAGCCCGGCTATCCGAACACTCGGCCAGGCTCTCTGCGCCCAGATATACGAACTTTTGTTCGAATACTTGACCAGCGCCCTAGGACGGTTCCGCCCATCGCCCCTATTCGCTGGTGTAGGGCAACATCGCCAGCTCCCTGGCCCGCTTGATGGCCACCGCCAGCGCCCGCTGGTGCCGGGCGCAGGTACCCGAGACCCGTCGGGGCACGATCTTCCCCCGCTCCGTCACATAGCGGCGGAGCTTTCCGGCGTCCTTGTAGTCGATGAAGGTCGCCCTCTCCGCACAGAAGGCGCACACCTTTCGCCGCGGGCGCCGGCCGCGCCAGGGCTTCCGCGCCCGCTCCTCACGTTCAGCCATGAATCGATGCTCCTCCCTGGTTCACCTCTGAGGGCGGCTAGAAGGGCACGTCGTCGGCCCCCCCAAACTCCTCCCCCTCCTCGGCAGCGGCGACGGCCCCGGCTGCTACCGGCGCCGCCTTCCGGTCGAGGAAGCGTACCGCGTCGGCCACCACCTCGGCCACCTTGCGCTTCTGCCCCTCCTGGGTCTCGTAGCTGCGGATCTGCAGCCGCCCTTCGACCGCGACCAGCCGGCCTTTGGTCAGGTGCTGCGCCACCTGGTCGGCCAGCTTGCGCCAGGCCACCACGTCGATGAAGTCGGTCTCCCGCTCGCCGGCCTGGTTGGTGAACGGGCGGTCCACCGCCAGGGTGAACGACGCCACCGGCTGGCCGCTCGGCACGTAGCGCAGCTCGGGGTCGCGCGTCAGCCGGCCGATCAGGATGATGCGGTTCAACATGGTCCTCCCCCCTCGCGCCGTGCTGACGGCGCTCCACTCATGCCGGAGGCCGGACCGCCTCTCCAGCGGGCTCCGCCGTCTTGGCCGCCCGGCTAGGTTCGGTCCCCCGGTCGGCGCCGGCCCGTCCCGGTTCGCCGGCCCGCACCGGCTCAGTGCCCCGCTCGGGCGCAGCCTTCGGCGCCGGCAGCGGTCCCTGCGCCACGACGATCAGGGCGCGCATCACCTCGTCCATAATGCGCGTCAGGCGCTTCAGCTCGGGTACGGCCTCCTTCGGCACCGTGAACCGGAGCAGGAAGTAGATCCCTTCCCGGTACCGGCCGATGGCGTAGGCCAGCCGCCGCTTCCCCCAGACGTCGACGACGTCCACGGTGCCGCCGGCCTCGGCGACCCGTCGGCCGATGCGCTCCACCACGGCCTGGACGGCGTCGGGCTCGAGGTCGGGACGCACGATCCCGATCAGCTCATACTGCCGCATGCCATCCCTCCTCTGGACTCCGGCGCCCGGGCGCCGTGAGGCCCTGCCGAACCCCTCCGGGGCGGCGAGGGCAGGAGTCTCGATTGACAGCCAATTATAGCATCGGCATCCGTTGCCCCTTGTACGGGGGGCACAAGAAAAATTCCCATGCCCGCACGAGACCCCCAGCCGGACCGCTGGGGCGTCGCCGGAAGATCTCGGACGAGGACCTCAGCGCAGCGCCGCCTCCAGCACGGCCTTCCAGCGCTGGGGGTCGATCGCCCAGCAGACTTCCACGTTCGGCGGGCGACGGGTGACTCCAAGGCGGTCCACGACGGTCATCCCCCGGGTCAGCTCGCTCTGGGTCTCCACGTCCACGTAGTGACGGCTGCGCGCCGTGCAGACGGCCGGGTCGAGGACGATGGCCATCGTCACCGGGTCGGGCAGGGTCAGCCCGGGCTCGCCCAGCCACTCCCGACTGGCCCGCAGGGCGGTTCGGTTGCAGTCGAGCGCGAAGGCGGCATAAGGGGTGGCGATGGCGCGGAGGCGCGCCATGTCCGCGTCGTCCAGGGCGGCGGCGCCCCGGCAGTGTTCCCATCCCACCATCAGGATGGGCATCCCCGAGTGGAAGACAATCCGGGCCGCCTCGGGGTCGACCCAGATATTGTACTCGGCGGCGGGCGTGATGTTCCCCACGGTGCAGGCCGCTCCGCCCATGACGACGCACTGGCGGACCGCAGCGGCCAGGTCGGGAGCTTGGCGCAGCGCCAGAGCGATGTTGGTCAGCGGGCCCAGCGTCACCAGGGTGTAGGCGCCGGGGGCGGCGCGGATCAGGCGGATGAGGGCGTCGACCGCGTGCCCCGGCGCGGGAGGGCGCGTCGGGGGCGGGTAGCCCACGTCCCCCAGGCCGTCGGTGCCGTGGAAGAAGAAGGCCCACGACGGCTCCCGCAGCAGGGGGCGGGCGGCGCCCTCGTAGACCGGCGTCTCGCGGTCGCACAGCTCCACGGTGTACCGGGCGTTGCGGCTGCCCATCTCCAGCGGCACGTTGCCGGCCACCACGGTGATGGCCTCCACGTGGACCTGCGGCCAGCGCAGGGCCATCAGCAGCGCCACCGCGTCGTCCGAGGCGGTGTCCGTGTCGATGATCAATCGCTCCATGATGCCCTCCCGCTCTTCCCGACTCATCGGCTCGTGCGGTGGGTCGCCGCTCCGGCCGTTCAGGCCTGGTAGGTCTGGTGCGGGCGGCGCCCCTCCCGCCGGGCCAGCCGCTGCGCGCGGGTCTCGACCTGGCGCAGGACGTCCTCCCGGTCCAGCGTGCGGATGCGTCCGTCCTCCACCACGACGCGCCCGTCCACGACGACCGTGTGGACGTCCGAGGCTCGGGTGGCGTAGACCAGCGCCAGGGCCTCCGCCACCGGCAGTGCGGTGGCGTCCTCCCCTTGGTGCTTCTGGAGGAGCACGGCCAGGCGCATCTGTTCCAGGAGGTCGAGCGTGTTGTTGCTGGCGGCACCGTCGCTGCCGAGCGCCACCGTCACTCCGGCGCGGCGCATCCTGACGACCGGCGCGATCCCCGCGGCCAGCTTGAGGAAGGTCTTGGGACAGTGGGCCACAGCCGCTCTCCGTGCGGGCCAGGAGCCCGATCTCCTCGTCGGTGACGTGGACGGCGTGGGCGCAGAGGAGGGGACCCTCCATCAGGCCCACCGCCTCGAGCAGGCGCACCGGGCTCATGCCGTGCTCCTGGAGGCTCCGCGCCACCTGGTCCGGCGTCTCCGCCACGTGGATGTGGCAGCCAAGCCCCAGCCGCCGTGCCGCACTGGGCACCTGTCGCAGGAACGGGGGCGGGCAGGTGTAGGGCGCGTGCGGTCCCAGCCAGACGGCGATGCGCCCTGCGGCCCCGCCCTGCCAGCGCTGTGCGAACTCCTCGCTCTGCCGGAGCTCCCCCACCGGGTCCCGCCCGAACGTCCCGCCCGAACATCGTCCAGGCCAGGTGCGCCCGCAGCCCGCTCTCGGCGACCACCTCGGCAATGCGGTCCATGGCGAAATAGTGGTCGGCCACGGTGGTGACGCCGCCCTCCAGCAGCTCGATCGCGGCCAGACGGGCACCCCAGGCCACGTCGTCCGGGGTGAGCGCGCTCTCCATCGGCCAGATGTGCTCGTTGAACCATGCCTCCACGGGCACGTCCTCGGCGGCGCCCCTGAGGAGCACCATGGTCATGTGGGCGTGGGCGTTCACCAGCCCGGGCAGGAGCGCCGATCCAGCCGGCGGGTCGACGACCTGCCGGGCCGCGGCAGGGGGGGACCGCACCGGTCGGGAGACCGGCCGCGATGTGGCGGCCGCGCACGGCCACGTCGTGGCGGGGCAGGATGCGGAGCGCGTCTCTGACAGAGCCCGGTGGTCCCGGGTCCACGACCGTCACGTCGCGAATGAGCAGGTCGCACCCGTCGCGCAGCAGACCAGCGATGTTGACCTCACGCATGTAAGTCCCTCATCGCGCCCGCAGGCATCTCACTGGACCGGCATCCGGCGAAAGATCGGCAGGTCGCCCACCCCCAGGCGCGGGAGGAGGCCGGTGCGGGCGGCCCACCCGCCCACGCCGGCGGCGCTGCGCACCACCCGCCCCTCGAAGGCCGCCACCGTGCCCTCGACGACCGTCATCACCGCGTGGCGTTCGCGCGGGTGGACCAGGACCGCGTTGGCCCGCGCCCCCACGCCCAGGTGCCCCAGCTCCTCGACCCACCACGTCTGCCCCGTCAGGCGCGCCAGTAGCGCGGCCGGGTTGGCGGTCATGGTCGCCACCGCCTGCGGGAGGGAGAGGACGCCCTCAGCGACCAGATCGAGCAGGCACGGAATGTTGGCAGAGCTGTCTCCGAACCCTTTCATCGTGGCATTGCACGGGCCGTCGGAGGTCAGGATAGCCACCTCGCCCCGGGCGAGCGCCTCCAGGGCCACGCGTCGCGCCCCTTCATCGATGAGGAGGCCGTCGCGCAGGCCGCCGCCCGCCCGCAGGTGGGCCGTGGTGAAGTCCAGCGCCACGCCGGGGCGAGCCGCCAGAGCCAGCACGCGGGCCAGGCTCTCCCGGGCCTCGCCGTGGGTGCCTCCCCCGGCCGCAGTGGCGTGAGTGAGGAGCACGGGCCGGCCACTGGCGACGGCCACCACGCGCTCGGCGTGCTCCGGATCCTGGCAGTGGGACATGAGGACGAGCCCGGCGCCGGCAGCCACGGTGAACGCCGCCTCCAGCGCCTCGTCGGTGAGGATGGCGTGGCCCATGTGGTCTTTCAGCCCGACGGCCAGGCGGCCCAGCGCATTCGTCAGGGGATTTCGGGTGATGAGGGCGCTCTGCGCGTCGGCCGGGAGCTCTCCGCGGAAGTAGGCCACCAGGTCGCCGACACGCGCCCGCGTCCCCAGCACGGCGGGTATGCCCAGGTAGCACCCCACGTGGAGCGGCAGGCCGCGGTCCACCTCCGCCCCGAGCAGCGCCGGCGCCATGAAAGTGTTGCCGGCCCCGGGAGAGAGGGCCAGCACGGTGCCGTGGACCACGGCCTCCTCGATCGGCCGGGTGGAGACGTCGAAGAGGTCGTGCAGGTGGCAGTGCAGGTCCACTAGCCCGGGGAGCACGAGCAGGCCTTCGGCGTCCACGACCCGGTCGTCGCGCTCCAGGGGGATGTCGGAGGCCACCGCCGCGACGCGCCCCGCCACCATGGCCACGTCGGCGACGCCGTCGCGGCCCGTCGCCGGATCGACGACGCGCCCTCCGCGCAGGACGAGCCGCCGGGCCGGTCGCGCCGCCAGCGGCACCGGCGCTGCGGGCGGGTGGGTGCGGTACGGTCGGGCCGGATCGCGGGTCATGGTCGACGCCGCGGCCCGAATCCCACGGGGATCAGGCGCGGCGGGGCGCCGCGTTCGGCCAGCCGGCGGACCTCGCCGCGCGTCGGCAGGTGGCCGCGCGGGCCGACGCCCGTCGTGGCCAGGGCGCCGGCGGCGGTGGCGAACGTCAGGGCCCGTGCGGGCGGCCACCGTCGCGCCAGCGCCAGCAGCAGGGCGGCACCGAAGCAGTCACCTGCGCCGGTGGTGTCCACGGCCGGGACGGCGAAGCCTGCCTGGACGAGGACACCCTCCGCGGTGGCCAGCAGCGCCCCCTCCGCCCCCAGGGTCACCGCCACCAGGGCCGGGCCCCGCGCGCGCAGGTGCGCCGCCTCCGCCGCCGCATCGCGCCGGCTGCGGAGGCGGCACCCGACGAGCAGGGCCAGACCGCCGCGGTTGCACACCAGGAGGTCCGCGCGGGACAGCAACGGGTCGATGGCCGGAAGGGCGCGGGCGGCAGTGGGCTCCACCTCCAGCGCCACCGCGCACCCCTGCTGCCGCGCCGTGGCGACCACGCGCCGAGCGAGTGCCGCGTCGTGCGGGGAGAGGTATACGAACTGCGCGCGCGCCAGCAGACGGCGCCACCGATCCGGGGGCGGCAGGCGGTCGCGGGCGGTGGAGAGCACCACGATGGCCCGCTCGGCCCCGGACACGGGGGCCACGGCGCCGGACCGGGCCTGTGCCGGCGCCGAGCCGCGGGACGGGCGCGATGATCCTGCATCGGGTGATCCCTCATGGGGGGAGGGGAGGAAGATCACCGTCATGTTCGTCGCTTGACGCCGATCGACGACGGCCAGGCGCGCGTCGACCCGGTGGCGGCGGAAGTCCTCCAGGAGGAGCCGGCCGCCGCGGTCCGCGCCCACCGTCCCGACCCAGACGGCCCGTCCGCCCAGCCGGCTGAGGGCGCAGGCGACGTTGGCCATCGTCCCGCCCGGCAACCATCCCACCAGCGCCCCGGTCACCTTCTCGTCGAACCGGGGCAGGCGGGGCGTGCGGATCACCAGGTCCACCGCGGCGGCGCCGACCGCCACCACGTCCACCGGGCGCGACCCGGAGCGCTGCGTCGCCCTCATGACCGCTCCCACCCCACGGCGTCCAGGAACCTCTGCACCTCCGGTGGAACAGTGCGCTCGATGCGGGCGTCGTCCGCCGCCTTCTGGGCCTTCTTCGCCACCGTCTACACGGGGATCGCCGCGATCACCTTCATCGCCGTGGCCCTCCTCGACCGCGGCCTCACCCCCGCTGCGACCGGCTGGCTGCTCGGCCTGCTGCCGGTGGTCCAGGTCGTCGCCCAGCCGCTGTGGGGCCTGCTCGCCGACCTCACCGAGCGGCCCCGGGCGCTCCTCACCTCGGCCTGCCTGGGCACCGCGGCGGCCTCCCTCGCCCTGTGGACCGCCTCGACCTCCGCCACGCTGCTCGCCGCCACGGTGGCGTTCGCTGCCTGTCGGGCGGCCGTGCTGCCGATCGCCGTCGCCATGGCGCTCGCCCACCTGAGGGCCCAGGAAGCCGTGTATGGACGGATCCGCCTGTGGGGCTCTCTGGGGTTCGCCCTGGCGGTCTTCGCGCTGGGGGCGACCGTGGTGCGCAGCCATCCCCAGCACGTGCTGCCGGTCCATGCCGTCGTCATGCTCGCCGCCGCGGCGCTCTCCCTCGCCCTGCCTGCGCCCCCCGGCCGGCTCACCGCGCCGCGCCTGGCCCTGCGCGGCGCCGCCGACCCGCGCCTGTGGCGACTCTGTGCCGCCGCCGTGCTGGCCGGCGCCGGCCTGGGCGTGAACAACACCTTCCTCGCCGTCTTCCTCCGCGACCTGGGCAGTCCGGCCTGGACCGTCGGGGCCGCCTTTGCCGTCGCGGCCCTCGGCGAGGTGCCGCTCATGGCCGGCATGCACCGCCTCATCGAACGCTTCGGGCTGTCCGCCATGGTGGGCACCGGGTTCCTGGCCCTGCCCATCCGCTGGACGCTCTACGCGCTCCTGGCGTCCCCGTGGCCCATCCTCCCGCTGCAACTCCTCCACAGCGTGACCATCGCGGGGCTGGAAGTGGCCGGCGTGGTGCTGGTGCGCACCCTGACGCCCCCGGGCTGGGCCACGACCGGACAGGCGCTGTACGGCGCCGCGCTGATGGGCCTCGGGCCGGGTATCGGCACGGCACTGGCCGGGGCGGTGTACGGATGGGGAGGGGCGTCAACCGTCTTCGCCGCCAGCGCGCTCGCCGCGGGGGTGAGCTGCCTGATCTTCCTGCGGCTCCCCCGCGCGGGCCCGATCGGCGCCGCCTCGTCGCCCGCCCGGGCATCGCGGACGCTGCGCGCCGGAGACGGCACCCCGGGAGGGTAGCGTGTTCGTCGCCGTCGGCTCGATCATCGTGGACGACATCCGGGCGGCGGACGGGCGGCTCTTCGAGGGCGTGCTGGGCGGCGGCGCCACGCACGCCGCGGCCGGGATGTGCCTGTGGGGCCCCGACGTCGCGCTGGTCGGCAGCATTGGCCGGGACTTCCCCCCGGAGCACTGGGCCGCGCTGGAGGCGCTGGGCCTGAACCTGCACGCCATCCGCCGCCTCGACCGCGCCACGCCGAGAGCCTGGCAGCTCTACGACGCGGACGAGCACCGCACGGAGATCTTCCGCTCGCCCCGGGACGAGTTCCCCGCCTTCCTGCCGACCCCCGACCAGCTCGCCCCCTTCGTGGACGCGCGCGGCTTCCACCTGCACACCGCCCAGCTCGATCACGTGGACGCGCTCCTCACCGCCATGCGGGCCCGCCGCGCCGCCGTCTGCTGGGAGCCCGCACCCTGGCACATGGTGCCGGAGCACCGCCGCACCGTGCTGGCGCTCCTGCGCCGGGTGGACATCGTCTGCCCCAACGGCGAGGAGTGCCGCACGCTGCTCGGCCCGCAGCCGCCCGAGGCGTGGCTCACCGCCTTCCTGGAGGCCGGCGCCGCCCTGGCGGCGGTCCGCCTGGGACGCGCGGGGTCGCTCGTGCAGGCGCGGGGGGACGCCGCCCCAGTGCACGTGCCGGCCGTCGCCCTGGGACCGGTGGTCGACGTCACGGGGGCGGGGAACGCCTACGGCGGCGGGCTGCTCGTGGGGTGGGC